>JAVRPX010000025.1:0-11012 GCA_032161985.1 Mycobacterium sp. | reverse complement strand
GCCCATAGGTTGCGCACAACGTTGGCCGTCGCGTTCGCAGCCAGGGTTCTGCGCCACCGAGAACGGCTGAGCGCCGGTAAGAGCACGTAGTCCTTGGCCGCCTGGCGGGCAACCTTTCCGATCAGCGCCCTTGCCTCCGTACCCCTTTCGGCGGCTGTTCCCGCCCGGATCCGCTCGAAATCGACGTCGTGCAGGGCGATGCCCCATTCGAAAGTAGCTGCCAAGAACAGGTTTTGAATGGGCTGCAGCAGATACTGTGGTTTCCACGGTTGATCGCGGGTCACCCGCATCACGCCGAAGCCGAGATCGTCATCCATGCCGAGAACGTTGCTGAACACGTGATGGCGGTAGTTGTGCGAATACCTCCACTGCGAGGAGAGCCCGACCATGTCCCACTCCCAGGTGCTGGAGTGAATTTCCGGGTCGTTCATCCAATCCCATTGGCCATGAAGGACGTTGTGACTGATCTCCATGTTCTCGACACTCTTCGCGAACGCCAGCGACGCGGTCCCCAAGGCCCAGCCCGCCCGTGACCGGCTGCAGCCGATGATCAGGCGCGCCACGACGTCGAGCGTCCTTTGGAACATGATGGTGCGCCGGATATACGCCGCGTCGTTTTCACCGAGCGACTCCTCGATGTCGAGGCGAATGGCGTCCAGTTCGAACCCGAGGGCCTCGATGTCCGCGTCGCTCAGATGGGCGTACGCAGCGATGTCGGTGATTGCGATGAGAAGGTCCTGGTCGAAACGCCCGTGCAAGCTAGGGTCCGGGCTGCTGTGAGAACCCGTGGTGAGTGCGGACGACCGGTCGAATTAGTGGAGACGACGGGAGCGCGTCGGCGTACCGTCAGTCTAGTGTCGCCAACGCCGTGCGTCAACGATGTGTGTCAACGTAGCTGCCAGGCCAAAGGGGGTAAGGTCGGGGAATCGGGACCAACCAGGCCCCCACGATTAAGGGGCCAGCGATGTCTGATAAATCTCCTCGGCAAACGATGGCAAAGAAGTCCGGTAAATCCCTGAAGGAGAAGCGCGCCGCTAAGCACGCCAAGACCGCGGCCAAGGCCTCGTCCGCCGAGGCTTTGTTCCATGACAAGAAGCGCTGACGCGCAGACGCTTTCGTTAGGCGTCCTGGCTCGCTCGCGCAAGCCGAACGAGCGGAGACTGCCGATTCACCCTGCGCATTTCGTCAGGATCGACCAGCCGGTCCGGCGTCGGATCTTCCTCGAGCATGGCTACGGCGCGGAGTTTGGGGCCACGGATGACTCACTGGCCGAAGTCGTGGGTGGAATCAGGAGTCGGGAAGAGCTCATCGCCGACTGCGACGTCATTCTGTTGCCCAAAGTCCAAGCCGAGGATCTAACCGAACTCAATGTGGGACAGGTCGTCTGGGGCTGGCCGCATTGCGTGCAGGACGCCGCGCTGACGCAGATCGCCATCGATCGGCGGCTGACGTTGATCGCCTTCGAGGCGATGAACCACTGGCAAGCCGACGGCGGGTTCGGGCTGCACGTCTTTCACAAGAATAACGAGCTCGCCGGGTACTGCTCCGTCCTGCACGCCATGCAACTGGCGGGGGTCACCGGCAGCTACGGTCGGCGGCTGCGCGCTGCGGTCATCGGATTCGGCGCCACCGCCCGCGGCGCCGTCACCGCCCTGAACGCCCACGGCGTTGATGATGTGCGTGTCCTCACCAATCGTGAGATCGCCGCCGTCGGTTCGCCGATCCACTCCACCCAAATAATCCAGATGGGGCGCGACCCGGACATGCCCGAACGGGTATTGGCGGATACGCCGGACGACGGTGTTATGCCGGTGGCCCGCTTGCTCGCGGACAACGACATCGTCGTCAACTGCGTTCTCCAGGATCCCGACGCGCCACTGGTCTTCGTCACCGAGAATGACCTTTCCTCCTTCACACCAGGAAGCCTGATCGTCGACGTCTCCTGCGACGTGGGCATGGGTTTCAGTTGGGCGCACCCGACCTCGTTCACCCAGCCGGTCATCGAGTTGGCAAATGGCGTGCACTATTACGCCGTGGATCACAGCCCGTCCTACTTGTGGAACTCGGCAACGTGGGAGATCAGCGAGGCATTGTTGCCGCACATCGAAACGCTTCTTGCTGGGCCGGCGGCATGGAATTCGGCCGCGACGATCCAGCGGGCCATCGAAATCCGCGACGGTGTCGTTCTCAATCCCAGCATCCTGTCGTTTCAGCACCGCGACGATGCTTATCCGCACCTTGTCCGTACTGAGCAGTTCAGCGCCCGCCACACCTACGCGCAATAGATCGCCTCTACGTTCCGACTTCGGTGACCTCGCGCTGCGCGGACGCGCCCGGGTGCCGAATCGTGGCTCGCCTGAGCCGGCGGTTGTTCATGGGTTCGCGCGCCGACTTCTGGTGTTCAAGCTGCCGGATCAGCTCACGCTTCGCTTCACCCAGCGCACGGGTTATGTCCGGGTTCTCAGCGACCGCTACCAACGGCGAAAGGCCGGGAAGGGTCGTGCGCAACGTGATGCGCTGTTCGTTGCCGCCGCGGTCCTGCAAGGAGACATCGATATCCACATCACGCGGGTCCCACCTCCCCAGATGCGGCCCGAGCGTCGACAACGAATCCAATACGAACGCACGCTCCTTCGCTACGAACCCCGCGCCCACGCGGATCACGTTCTCGCGAAAGATGATTCGCTGGTTGTCGTCAGACTTGCTCATTGTGGCCTCGTTTCGAGCGCCCGAATTGGGGCGCATTCATGGGTGGCCGGGCGTGTTGGTCATCGTGACCGTTCTCCGACCCACACGGGCAAGAACGGCGTTGACTCCGGCCAGGCGTACTGACACAGTCGCGGCCGGATTCCGGACTACACGTCCAGTAAACGCCCTGTTAGGAACCTTGTCAACACTGTTGGCCAACGGTGTTGGAGCCGACGGCCGCGCTGTCGCGGGTCACCCCCAGAAACGGCCCTTGCCTCCATGCTTTTGGTCGCCTTCTACGTCGCTCCATACTCCGGTCGCATAGCTGTACGGCTGTTTGGCGCCGGTGCGGATGACGTCGAGCGTGCCGTCGTTGTGCTTGACGTACGCGTCGCCGAACCGCATGTACTTGTCGGTTGCGCCGTCGCGCAGCGTCACGGTAACTGTCATGGTGGAAGCCTCCAGGTGCGCCGGCGAAATGCCTGACGAATGGGTAGAGACGAGATGCGAACGGCGCGGGCCGTCGTTCAGCGGATCTTCTCGGGGATCGAATTCAGCGTGTGCAGAACGTGCACAGCCAGTTCGCCTGCCGCCTTATCTCCAAGCTTCGAGTGAGCCTTGATGGTGTCGGTGACGAGTTCGACACGGACGTCGTAGGGCGTGCGGAGTGTTGTTGGCGAAGACATCGCGATTTCCTTTTCGGTCGAGCATGTTTCGCTCGCAACCGAGCTACCCGATACCTATGACATTACGCCCTTTTTCGGTCACTGGGGCCGAGTACGGTCGCGGTCAGCCGATCGACACCAGTTGGTCGATCGAGTCTTTGGGAAGATCGCCGTCGACGATCGCCCTCACCTCCATCTTGTTGAGCGTGATCGCACCCTTGTGGTTGGCAAGGAAGGCGATGTCGGCAGCATCGCGTCCTGTGGCGATGCGCACCAACGCCTGTCGCGGCGCCAACAGGGTCCCGTCGACCACCCACCAGTGCCCGTCGACGAAAGCCTCTGCCACCGCATGGAAATCCATGGGGTACAGGCCTGGCGCATACACCGAAACCACGCGGGCCGGCACATTCACGGCCCGCAGCATCGCCACCACCAGATGCGCGAAGTCGCGGCACACCCCCGCACCGGCAAGCAAGGTGTCTACCGCTCCATCGATCGGATCGCTAGACCCTGTCACGTAGTTCAGCCGGTGACCCACCCACGAGGACACCTTCTCCAACAACGTCGCCGAATCGATGTACTTGCCGAATTCGGTTGCGGCGAAGCCATAGAACTTGTCGGCCTCGGCGTAGCGGCTCGGGCGGAGGTACATCGACAGGTCGTATTCGGTCACCGGCGCCGGGTCGGTACGGCCGACGATCGTCGCGGCGTACTCGACCTTCAGATTGCCGACAGGCACGTCCAGCTTGTGTATGCGGTTGCCATGCGTACCGCTGATCTCCAACGGCTGCACGCCCGCGCCATCCAAGACGAACGACAGTGACTCGGACACCTCGGTATTGGGATGCGGTGCGACCGCGATCTGGAACTCCAACGTCGTCGGCGCCGTGATCTCGACCTCGAGTTCAGCGGCGACCTCTCGTCTCATCTATGTCCCTCCTGTCGACCGACGGTCACGCGTCGAGAGCGGTCAGCAGATCACCCAGCGGCGCCATCGCGACACCGATAGCCGCGTCGCCGATACCGTACGGCAGCACCAGCGTCCCCGCATGCACCAGCGCCCCGCACGAGTAGACGACATTGGGGACGTAGCCGTCCTGCTCGTCGGCAGCGGGACTCAGCAGCGGCTCCCGGAGCTGACCGACGATCCGTGTCGGATCCTGGAGATCCAGCAGCATCGCCCCGATTCGGTAGGTGCGCATCGGGCCGACACCGTGGGTGAGCACCAGCCACCCGGCCTCGGTTTCGATGGGCGGACCACAGTTTCCGAGTTGCAACGCCTCCCAAGCTCGAACCGGCCGCTGGCAGCGAACCGAGTCGGTCCACTTGAACGGATGATCCGAGTACGCAATCGAATTCGATTCGCGGTCCGATCTGGACATGGCCGCGAAGCGCCCGCGAATCCGGCGGGGAAACAGTGCCAGGCCCTTGTTTTCTGCGGCATGGCCCACCATCGGCGTGGACGTGAACGACCGGAAATCGTGCGTCTCCAGCAGCTGCTGGCTGATGTGGGATCCGCTGTAGGCGGTGTAGCTGGCGTAGAACGTGACCGACCCGTCGTCGTCGACGAAACGGACGAACCGCGCGTCCTCCATGCCTGCGGCCTCCGCGCTCATCGCTGGATACAGAACACGCTCGGAAAGCTGGCTGTCGTCGGCGAATTCGATGCCGTAGGTCCGTTCGGCGATGGTCCGGATCAGCGAAATCGTCGCGGTCGCGTGGCCACGCGTCCTTCGGTGGGTCTGGAGCTTGTCGAGCTGTTCGTCGAGGTCGGCCCGGGTGAACTGGTCGCCGAGCGCATCGAGGACATAATCGGCGGCCTCGCCGGCACCGTGCAGCCGGCCCAGCTCACGACGCATCACCGAACCGTCCAGCAGCGTCGGCACGACTGCTCCGACGCTGGCGAACGGAGCCGGATCGTCGATCGTGACGTCACCTGCCCCGTCGACGACGCCGGTCCGGAACCCGATGGACGAGCGGTGCCCCTCCCCGATGCCCCGCACGCTCATCACGAATCGCAGGCTGCCCGCCGCGATTCCGGTCTGGTCCGGGTGAGCCACCATGCTGGGGTTGCACAACGCCGCACCCTCGATCGCGTACTCGGTGGTGAACACCGCACCCAGCAACAACATTCGCGACTCGGAGAGATCGCGGGTGGGATCAAGGCGGTCGGCTACTTCATGGGCGTGCCTGCGGAATATGCCGACCAGGCCTCGATGCCGCCCGTCGAAGCGGGTGACGACGTCATCCAATGACGCGCGCACCTCGTCCTCGTCGAGCGCCAGGATGCGAGCCAGCGCTGCACCCGCGCGGGAGTCCTGAAGCTCGAAACCCTCCTGGCCGGGCACGAACAGCCGCGTGATGACCCTCGACCTGTCGGCCGCGATCCGCTGCGGGCTGCGCGTGACGAGCCCGGCCCGAACCGAAGTCATTGCGGCACAGTCGATAAACGCTGAGCCAGCTGTAGGGTCGAGATCACCGCCAGGGTCGACTCCGCGCCCTGGTTACCGTTCACACCGTCGGCGTGCAAGCCGTCGTATCCGCCGCCGGTTTCCGGGTCCCACATCGGCTGTCCCGCGTCGTTGTCGCCCATGAACCAGGCCGCTGCGGCCCTGATGCCGTCGAGCCAGATCGGGTTGGTGTCGACGCCGGCAGCACGCCCGCACGCATCGGCGAGCGTGGACACCTCGATGGGCTGCTGATCGAATCCGGGCCTCGCGTCTTCGGCGCCTCTGCCCCCGACAGGGGTGGGAGACAGATGGCCGTCGGCCGTTTCGAATTCGACCAGCCAGGCCAACAGATCCAGGCCGCGCTGCCTCAGCGTCGAGTCGTCCAGCGCGGCACCCGCAGCGATCATCGCCTCGGGGAGAACGGCGTTCGCGTAGGTCAATCGTGGCTCGGGCCACGGCCACGCCGGATCGTTGTTGGCAGCGGGCACCGAAGCGGCGTAGTCGGTGAGCAGTGAGCGGGCCCCGCTGTGCTCTGGGTCGAAGGCGAGGAGTTCGGCAGCGCCAAGCGCCGCGAAGGCCATCGCCCGCGGCCACGGCGACCGCACCTGTGCCGCACGCTCGAACTGCATGATGGCCGATTGGCGGGCCCAGGCGACCTTACTGTGCGCGGCCGCGGTCCCAAGACCCCAGACGCACCGCCCCCAGGCGTCCTCCATGGCCGGCTCGTCGACCCAGCGGCCTGTGCTGTCCATCCGATTACGGCAGGCGCCGGTGAGGGCCTGCGCCTCGCCCAAGAACCGCAACGACAGTCCGGCGAGACCGTTCAGTGTCCGGTCGGGGTCAGGGCCATCCTGTCGGGTGGCGACTACAAGCACTCGCGCCACGTCGTCGGTGCAGTAACCGTGCTCGGGCAGCGGCTCGTCGAGCCGAGCGTGCTCGAAGGTGCCGCGACTGTCTGTCAGCCGCATCAGGTGGTCGAACACCGGGGGCGGCGACATCGTGGTCATACCCGTGCCCGCCGATGCGTGAGGACCTTGTGCGCCACGCTCAGATAGGAATTTGCGACGACCGGCCAGGCCATCTCGGGTGCCAATCGGCGTGCCTCGGCCGCCATGTCACCGGCGAGCCGCGGCTGGGTCAACACCCGGCGCAGGGCGGATGCCAGTGCATCGGGGTCGTCATGGCCTACGACGATGCCCGCCCCGCTGGACAGGAGCTCGACGGCGTGTGGGAACGCGGTGGCCACGACTGGCCTGCCGCTCGCGATCGCATCGACGAGCACACCGGAGGTGACCTGATCGGTCGAGTCGTAGGGGAGGACGACGACGGCAGCGGACTGGATCAGGTCGGTCAGCATCGAAACGTTGCGGTAGCCCGTGTCGAAGCACACCGAATCCGCTACTCCGTTGCATCGAGCCTGTTCCACACGGGCATCGCGGTATGCCTCTCCGTCGGCGGCCAGCACCTTCGGGTGCGTTCGGCCTGCGACCAGATACCGCGGCCTGCCGGGCAGATCGGTGAGCGATCCCATCGCCTCGATCACCCGCTCGATGCCCTTGCCCGGGCCAAGCAGGCCCCAAGTCAACAGCGTCGGTCGACCGCGCCGTGAAACGGAACCGTTCTTCGGGACGGTCGCACCGTGCGGGATGGTGGTGACTTTGTGTCGGTCGATGTCGAAGCCATGGCGAAGCCGTTGGCTGGCCGCCTCGGACATCACGATCACGTGATCCGCGCGCGCCGCGACCGCTTCGAGGACCGAACGCTGGTGTGGTGTCGGGTCTTTGAGGACCGTGTGGGCGATAACGATCGACGGGACACGCAGCCCGTCGACGATGTCCACGACCTCGTCTCCGTCGACACCTCCGTAGATGCCGTACTCATGCTGGATGACCGCGACGTCGCTCTGGTTCAGTAACTCGGTGCACGCTGCTACCGATGTCGGTGAGCCGTTGACCAGCTCTCCGATGACACGGGTGCTCTCCGACGGCGGCGGCCCGTCGGACACCCGCACGACGCTGACGTCGGCGCCATGGGTGTCCAGCCCGTTGGCCAGGGCAGCGCTGAACGTCGCCAGCCCGCACGGTGTCGGCGGATACGTACTCAGAATGCCGAAGCTCGGAGCGCCAGAATATCCCCGATCGACAACGGGAAAAGTCGACGATGGAAACGTAGAAAGGGTGGTCAAGGTGATCCCAACTAGAGGTTGTCACCTGCGTGTCCGGCGTGAGCGGTTGCTCGTCGCGGTCAGCGGAAGTCGGCTGACTCATCCCGGACTAGCTGGGTTCCCAACTTCCTTGAGGATACACCCAACGGCCACCGCCGACATACCACTGACCTGCACAGGTATCCGCGTCCCGAATGAATGCAAACGCTAGATGCTCAGTGAAAACTGTTGTGCGTCAACGCCTACAGAGGTGCTCTAAACAGAGGTGCTTTAAACGAATTGTGGGCTGGCGGGAAAAACCCACCAGCCCACATGACGTAGAACTTGCTAGACGGCAGTCACTCCGACTGCCTGCGGGCCCTTGGCCCCCTGCTCGATTGTGAACTCAACTCGTTGGTTCTCCTCGAGCGACTTGTAGCCGTTGCCCTGGATTTCCGAGTAGTGAACGAACACATCTGCGCCGTCGCCGTCAGGAGCGATAAAACCGAAGCCCTTATCGCCGTTAAACCATTTCACAGTTCCCTGTGCCATACTCTTCAACTTCTCTCATTCTGAAACGGATGCGGAAAGACATCCCGCGTAAGAGTAGCATGGACGGCGCTTAAATCTCTCTTCGAGCAGGGACGATTGCTCGTTTTCGATTGCAACAGAACGCTTTTCGCTAGCGGTCTATGCGCTGGATGGTTCCCGCGAGGTCCGCAAACTCCTGGGTGTAGTCTCAAAGGAGAACCGTTTCGTCTTCAACGGTGATCCTGGCCCTTGACACGGCCGAACACGATCAACGTGCGATCCGATTCGTAAGCCGACCTCGAACTCGTGCGGGTCGGCCTCGAAGTGAAGGAACCGGCCATGGATCACACGGGTGTACGCACCAAACTCCTTGCGATTGAATCGGTTTCGGATGCTGTTGCCACGACAGCGGTGTCGTGACTAGCGAACTAACCGGGCGGCGTTTGAGCAGTCCGGTCCGGTTCACGTTGGCCTCCGAACTGGGCGACGGTCTCGACGGGGCGTGGTGGCCGCATACGGCCTCGATCGCCCGCGAGCTTCCCGACCTGATCGAAGCCCTTCGCGAACCACTTGGGCAAATCATCGATATCGGCCTCAACTGGTCGCCGTTGGAGGGTGTACCCGACCTCGACCTGCTCAACCGGCGGGGTGTTGCGGCTACGCCCGGTCGGGAAACCCGCCGTTTCCGCGTCATGACCCTGAAGGGCAGCTATGCCCGGGCAAATCTCCTGGTCGTGCCATGCGGAACGAGTACCGCCCTGGCCATCATGCTGCTGCGTCAGGCCGCCGACCTTCCCGTCATGTACGCACACCAGCACACCTCGGCATTCGAGACCGCCGGCGTCATCGTGGCCGCCGCGCGCGGTCAAGACGCGCCCAGTGCAGCACCTGCGGATAGCTCAAGCTGAAGTACAGCTCTATCCGTCGGCGACGATGTTGAGCAGCCGCTCGAGCGTCGCCAGCTGATCCGGGTAGTTGCCCTCCAATTTGGCCAGCAGCGTCGTTATCCCCGCGGCCCTGTACTTGCGCGCCCGCTCGGCGATTCCTTCTTGTGTACCAACAAGATTCGTGAGGCGGCCGAGGTCGATCGGCACCGCTAGGCGGGCTTCGCCCCGTTTCCCGCTCTGCCAAAGCTCGGCGACGTTCGCGACTTCTTCGCCGTAGCCCAGCCTGGTGAACGCGTCGTTGTAGAAATTGCGGCCGTTGGCGCCCATCGCGCCGATGGTGAACGCGTACCCGTCGGCGTGCCTGCGTGCCGCGGCGTCGGCGGACGCTTCGTCGTCGTGGATCTCGACCGCGACCGGCGCAACGAGATCGAGATCGGACAACGCGCGTCCAGCGCGCTCGGCGCCTTCGCGCAGCGGACCGAAAAACACTTCGGCGGCTTCGGGAATGAACGCGTTGCCGAGCCAACCGTCGGCCGTCTCACCGGTGAGTCGCAGGTTTCGCGGTCCCATCGCCGCCACATAGACCGGCACGTGCCGTGGGTTAACCAGAGGTCGCAGGGCAGTCCCACTGCTGTCGGTCAGCGGAAGCGGATAGATCTCGCCGTCATGCTCGAGGCGGTCCCCGCGGCTGACGATCCGGACGATCTCGATGGTTTCTCTGGTCGTCTCCACCGGCTTGCGGAACCGGACACCGTGCCAGCCCTCCATCACCCGGGGCCCCGAGGTGCCGACACCCAAGAGGAATCTGCCGCCGGACAGTTCCTGCAGGCTGAGCGCTGAGGTCGCCAGCAGCGCGGGACTGCGCGAACCCAGCTGCACCACAAACGTTCCAAGCTTGATAGTCGACGTCTTGGCCGCCACGTATGCCAATCCGGTCAGTGCGTCATAACCCCACACCTCGGGCACCCACAACGAATCGACACCGATGCGTTCGGCCGCCGCGGCGAACTCCACTGCGCCCGGCAACCGGGGCTCGATCATGGTGCCGACCTTCACGGTTGCCTCGCTTTCCTGTCGTTCCGACTGCTCCGTCGAGGATCCTTGGCATGCTGCAACGGTGCGCTACCGCGATCAACCAACGATAGAAGTGACCCAGCGGGTCCGCGGCGATGTCGCCACACTGTGGCAATACGTCACCGACATCACCCTGCCCGCGCGGTGCTCGGCGGAGCTGCAGACTGTCGAATGGCTCGACGGCGCCGACAGCGTCAAGGTCGGTGCCCGGTTCCGCGGCCGCAGCAAGCATGACGCGTTCGGCGACTGGGAGACGGTGTGTGAGGTCGTCGAGGTAGAAGATCAGCGCCGCTGGGTGTGGAACGTCATCGGTCCGGACGGCGTCGGCGCTACTTGGGGGTTCGAGGTGGAACCGGCCAGCGACGGCGCGCTGATCCGGCAGTGGGGTCGGATGGGGCCGGGGCCGTCGGGACTGACTGTCGGGATCGCTGCGCAACCGGACAAGGAGGCCAGGATCGTCGCGCGGCGACTGACCGAATGGCAGCAGAACATGCAGGCCAACCTCGACTGGATCCGGTCGCAGGTCGAGGGCGGCGATGGATGAGCGGGCTTAGTTGCACCCTGCCGCGTTGAC
>JAVRPX010000024.1:0-11668 GCA_032161985.1 Mycobacterium sp. | reverse complement strand
CGTGGCCTCGCCTTGTTCGTGTCCGGCGACAACCTGCGAAAAGGTGCGGCGCTGAACACGATTCAGATCGCTGAGCTGCTGGCCGCCGAGCTGTGATCCCCTTTCGCCGAAACTCACGTTTGGGCGGAAAAGATCGAGTGATACTCGCCATTGCGTCGATTTCGGCGATCGCAGCGCCCGTCGCACATGCCGATCCGCCTGCGCCCATCCCCGAGCCCATCTTGCCTCCGCTGGCGCCGGGTCAGGTGATGCGCATCGGCCCGACCGCCGGAACCGGAACGCCGACAGCAGATTACGACATCGGCGCGACCGATCTGTGCGAGTTCATGGAGTTCCCCAGCGGCATCCTGCAGGTCTGCGGCGACAGCTTCGCCGGACAGGGGGTTGGGTTCGGCCCCTGGCATGCGCCCGTCGCGCTGCACGTCGAGACCGAATCGATCGACGATCCGACCGGGGTGCGCTACGACCGAGTCACGGGCAACGACAACCCACTACTGGCAGACCCAAGGCCGGCGGGGATGTCACAGTTGCCCGCAGGCGTGGTGCAGATCAACCGCGAGAACTACCTGCTCATCACTACGGTCAAGGACCTGGTGCCACAGACGTCGAAGCTGGTGAAAGCCAACCCAGCACAAGGCAATTGGCCAACAGTGCCGTCCTCTCAGCGCGATGCGGCCTACGAGGGCGGACGGCAGTCGCAGATCAGCGGCTACTACGACCCGATCCCGAAGCCGGATTCACCAAGCGGCTGGGTGTACATCGTCGCCGACAACTTCGACCGCAGCGCACCGGTGGTGCTGTACCGGTCCAAACCGGAGACGTTCACCGACCGCCCCAGCTGGCAGGGTTGGTCTTCGCAGGCCGGCTGGGGTAAGCCGCCAACACCGTTGTGGCAGGACCGAGTTGGCGAAATGAGCATTCGGCAGATCGACGGCCAGACGGTGCTGTCGTACTTCAACGCCAGCACCGGCAACATGGAGGTCCGCGTCGCAGCCGACCCGACCGGCCTTGGCGCTGCACCGGTGACGACGGTCGTCTTTGCGGGCACATGGCCCGATCCCGCCGCGGATCTGCCTGCGCCGGAGGACAATCGGCTTGCGCAGCCGTACGGCGGCTACATCTCGCCGGGGTCAACGCTCGACGAGCTGAGGGTGTTCATCAGCCAGTGGAACACCGGCCCTGGCGGCGACAACTCGCCGTACCGGGTCATCCAATTCGCGGTGAACCCGTTGAAACCATAGTCAGAAGGGGTTTCGGGGAATCTGGCCCGCAGACCGCCGTTGGGGTCGGGATGCTCGGCGTACCAAGATTCGAGCACATCGCGGACTCGCTGCCACGCCGGATCAGCGGCACGGTTGAGGAAGCCGAAGTGCGGCTCGCTGTAGAGGGCCGGCCCGCCGTAACGCTGGATGTCATCGAAGAGGCGCTCTCTAGCCACCGCTCAGTGACTCGGGAGCCAGCCGTGTTGGAGGCCGCAAGTGCGGCAGTCAACGTTGACGATCCATCGTGATGGCTCATCTTTACCGCCTGACCAGACCGGCTTTGCTTCCGCTACAGGTGCCGGTTGATTACAGCCGCTACACATTGCCCGGGCTCGAGGTACTGCCATAACTACCGACGGTAGCGGCGCTCACCGACAAGTTGTGTTAGCTCAGGGCGCGTGTTCATAACCCGCCGTTGAGATCCGCCGCGACGGCGGGGCCGGCGGCATATCGCCACCGGCCCCACCCATCGCTAGCGCGGCGTTAGCACGGACGCGCGAACGTTCACCCGCTCAGATCACAGCGGGACCCACACGCCCAGGAACCAGAAGCCCCAGGCACCGCGATCGTTGTCGAAGTACGGCTCAACACGCTGACCCTGCCAGTCGAAGGCCTGATGGTCCCCGCGGGCGTCGTCGAGGCCGCGCTGATCCCATGGCCGCTGATTCGGCCGCCACTGGTCCCCAAACTGGCGACCGTCGCCACCGCCTCCACGTTGATCCTGTCCACCGTCACCGCGTTGGTCGCCCTGGCAGTTTTGTGGCCAGCACGGCTGCCCACCGTTCCCATGGTCGGCGGATGCCGTGCCGAGACCGACGCCCAACCCGAGAGCGCTAAAGCCCAACGCGGCAACGATCGCGGATCGCGCCACAGTTTTCTTGAAACTCATTGTGCTCCTTCAGTGTTTGGGCCTGCCTCCGAATCGTGTCGACAGACCCGAAAGCCAGCACCGCCCGCGACCGCCTTACGCTTTCGCTTGACAGGCGGCTTCGCTTCGAGGAATGGCGATGCTCGAGAGGATGCGTCGCACTGCTATACCGCTGCACGGTCGTGCGACGTGAGACCCCACTTGACTCTATCGAGGTATCCACCAGGGCTGTTACCCAAACCCCATAGTGGGCGGGATCACTCACCACAGCCGCAACGTCGGAGTGCTAGAACCAATCCTCCCGGCTAGGCAGGTTTGCGTGAACAGCCTTCGCAGCGGGTACAAGCTCTGGCAACAGCGAGAGGAACCCCGATGGCCACCATTGCCGGTACAGACGGTAGGCGCATAACGATCTGTCCAGCGTGCGGATACCCAAGTGCTGGTCTGTGTGCGGCCTGTGTCCAAACCTATGCGGCCGCCCCCGTCGATCCGGCAATGAACACTATCGCTGGTGTGTCTCACTCCGATGCGGCTGCTTAAGTCCTCACCACGACAGGTGACCGTTAGGCGCCCCGGATAGTTTGGCGCGGGGCAACTTCGACAGGCGCGCCGACTAGATTTCGCTTGCGTCTGGTTACAGAAATCGGCCCGCCATCCGTGGGATCTATGTGACGTTGGAGATCCACACGGTCGCTGGCCCTTCAAGTGCGGTGCAGTGGGTGTTGAGGGGCGGCCCGTACACCGTCTGATCGCATGTACGACATGTCCAGGTGGTGTGTCCGCCGCCGTGCCCCATAACACGCCTGATGTCCCACGAGTATTTCGCCGGGGTCGAGGGTGTGACCGTTGGGGCATCGCGTCGGCGGGTGGGTATCCAATTCCCCGCCGTGGTCTGCACCAGTTCGCCAAGCACAATTGGGATCCTAGGCCGGACGGGCTGAAAATTGAGTTCTGGAATGCCTGCGGTCATTAGCTGAGCGGCGGCATCGTCACATTCTTGGGGAAATGAGCAGCGCCGTCTGAGGAGGAACGATGGTGCGTACAGCTATCGCGGGATCGCTCGTCGCAATGTCGCTAGTCTTCGCCCCGGTGGCCTAGGGAGGTCCGACCGGGAACCTGTACAGGATCGGCGGCAACATCCGCATCTTGATCACGTGGGGTCCTGCGGACTGCATTCACTTGAACTGGCCAACAGCGTCGGAGCCGCTTTGCAACGCGGCGCACGCGCACGTCGGTCATCAATACAACGTCCTGCCCGGACAAGTGATCGGGGTTGATCCCGATATCCCGGGCAACGGCTTCGTTTCCTGCAGCATCATGGACGACACGTCGGGCAATATCGTTTGGCGGGATTCGGGCACGCTCGGAGATGGTCACGACATCACTTGCCTCGCCAACACCTATGGCTCCAGCGTCGAGATCCAGGGGTTTCAGTAAGCAACTGAAGGTAGATCGGACCGCTCTATCCGAGCAACGTGGACAGACGCGGCCTGCAAAGTGGTGTGCTACGCCGCAAAACCTGCCGACGGCACGGTCTGCTCAATGACCACACCGTAGGGCGTCATCCCGTTGTCTCGCTTGGAATCGCCGCGTTCTTCTTGGCCGGATCCCCCTCCACCATGTCTGTGGTGGTGACCGCCGCCACCGCCTTCGCAGGCGCCCAGTATGAAGCCGCTCCAGAAGATCACCGCAATGATGAACACAATGCCCGCGAGCGCGACGACAACAGCGGCGAGCCGGAAAGGGCGCCCGCCGCGCCGATGAGATTTGTCCCAACGCCCGTCCCATCGCGCCGGCGGTTCGGCGGCGGCGGTTGTCTCGCTGGGTTGCTCAGGCGTTGCTTCAGTCATGACAACCATCGTTACGCGCCTTACCTTTGCTTTCGCTGAGAATCCGTGGGGGGCGCAAAGGAATCCGTCCGCCACCCAGCAGGATGACGGGCCGACGCCTGGCGAGTTTGGGCTTCAGTCCGGGGAGCCGACCCCCTGGCCGCCGCCCTCTCCAGGGTATCCAGGCGGCACGGGGGGAACGGGGGCCGGCTCCAACACGAGGGTGACCCGGCTGCTGGCAAAAATCGTCCTGGCTGACGCCAAACAACCATTCCCGCCACCAGCAACTCAATCGCTATCACCGGCGTAGCAGTCGGCCCGCCACCCGTGGGGATCAAACTGCTTGACTCGTCTCGCGTGCACCCGCCCCTATTTCAGGAAGTCCTTGATCACGTTCATTTGGTCCGTTGCGTGCTCGAGGTTCGTTACGAAGGTGTTGGCGTCGATACGATCCGAGCTCGCGTTGAGCGACGGGCACTCGATCATCGCCGCATTTAAGTTGTCCAGCAAGCCCTTAAACGCCGCGTTGAGCCTCTCGTCGGGGGTCGGGAGCGCGCCGTACATTGCGTGAGTCGCTTCGGTGAGTTTCGCGCAGTCGGTGTGGATGGCGTTCCAGTCGTTGGCGACCATCGCGTCGCCGAGGTCGGTCATTGCCGTTCCGAGTGTGGTGAATGCCGACAGATGGCTGTGCCTCCAGTTCTCGATCTGCTGGGTGTGATCGAGCGCGGCGGTAGTGTTCGTTTGCGGCGCCGATGATGGGGTGGCTGTGACGCCGGCGTGTGCGCAGCCGACGGTCAGTAGAGGGATAGCGAGGATCGCGGCCGCACGCATTCTGACCCGCCTCGTGTAGATGACCAGTGAGGCTAGCAGTCGGCCCGCCACCCTTGGGGGATCTAGGGTGACGGGCCGATGGAGGGGAGCAATAGGTCAGACGCGGTGTGGGTCATTTGGTTCCCGTCCGCAGTGCGTCCGCAGCAGCATCGCAAAAGCTCGTTAGCTACCAACTCCGCCAACGCAATTGAATTGCGGTGACTCTCGTTACCCACAACAGTCAATATTGCTAAACACCCTGAAACGGGTTCGCGGTGAACCCGCTCAAGCCCTAGGACTAGCCGATCGGGGTGAAGGCCAGCAGTGGAATCGTTCGAGCTGCGGCGGACGACTCGTATTGGCGTAGCCCGGGTCCACTGCTTGGCGAGTGCCCACAGTCGGTCGCGTTCAGCGCCGGTGACCTCCTCAGCGACGAATTGCCCTTCGAAGCCGCCCGCCAAGAGCGTCACCGTGGGATTCGCCGTGACGTTGTAATACCAGGCCGGGTGCCGGGTGCCGCCGTAGTTCGAGGCGACCAGAATCTCGCGGTCGCCGTCGGTGAAGTAGATCAGCGGCGTGGTTCGCTGGATGCCGGACTTGGCACCGGTGTGCATCAGCAGGAGGCTGCGCGGCCAAGTGCCGAGGGAACTCACCCGGCCGCGGGTAAGTCGCATCAATGGGGGATCGACCCGCCGTGCTATGTTCCGCAGGAACCACTGTCCGCTCGGCGAAGAGGCGACCTTTCCAACTAAGCGTTTGGGGAAGGTGCCTGTGAAGCTGTCGGCGATTGGATCCACCCGCGGGATCGGCATGTCGCGAAATTTTAGCTGCTGAATGGCGCCCTCCACTGCGAAGCGCTGACAAAGACTCGGCCCGTCACCTGTGGGATCTAGAGTGGCGGGCCTAACCGTCCAAGCCCGACCTTCACAGCTGATTCATAACCAATTCAAGACACGCACACCGGCATCGCTTGCATGCTCGCATTCATGAGCGAAACAACGTCGTCCTCCGAACCTGCGACCGGCCCCGTGGCCACCGCCGAACCGCCGCCCGCTGCACCACCGCCTGCATATGTTGAGCCGCGACGCCACAGCCGGCTCACCGCGGTGGCCGCCTGGGTGGGCATCGTCGCAGGCGTGGTCTTCATCGTGGCGGTCATCTTCTTCTCTGGCTTCATCCTCGGCGCGCATTCCGGCGGCCACCACCGCGGAGGGGGTCATGGCGATCGCGACCACGGCTTCATGATCCACAGAGGCGGGCCACCGCCGATGTTCCAGATGGGCCCCCGCGGCGAGTTCGAGCGCCCAGGCCCGGGTTCCCCGCCGGTCGGGCCCGGTGGTCCGAACTTCGAGCAGCCGTCGTCGCCGAACGCTCCCAGCACTACGGCCCCACGGCCGTAGCTCAAATCCACGAGATCGACGTCTTGCAGGAGGAGTGCGAGAGCAGACCTGCAAGACGTCGACTTCGGCGCGTTTTCGGGTACCCGCAGGGGTATGACCGAAAAATTCACGACGAACGACGCGGGCAACCCTATTCCGAGTGTCGAGCACTCGCTCACCGTCGGACCGGACGGCCCGATCCTGCTTCAGGACCACTACCTGATCGAGCAGATGGCCAACTTCAATCGCGAGCGCATCCCGGAGCGGCAGCCCCACGCCAAGGGCGGCGGGGCGTTCGGCCACTTCGAGGTGACGCACGACGTCAGCCGATATACGAAGGCCGCGGTGTTCCAGCCCGGCACCAAGACCGAGATGGTCGCCAGATTTTCGACAGTCGCCGGGGAGCGCGGCAGCCCAGATACCTGGCGCGACCCTCGCGGTTTCGCGCTGAAGTTCTACACCTCTGAAGGCAACTTCGACATGGTCGGGAACAACACCCCGGTCTTCTTCGTCCGCGACCCGATGAAGTTCCAGAACTTCATCCGGTCCCAGAAACGCATGGCCGCCAATAACCTTCGCGACCACCACATGCAATGGGACTTCTGGACGCTGGTTCCCGAGTCCGCGCACCAGGTCACATACCTGATGGGCGACCGCGGCATCCCCAAGACATGGCGGAACATGAACGGTTACTCCAGCCACACCTATAGCTGGCTCAACGCCGGCGACGAGCTGTTCTGGGTGAAGTACCACTTCAAGACCGACCAGGGCATCGACTTCCTCACCCAGGAGGACGCAGATCGCATCGCCGGCGAGGACGGCGACTACCACCAGCGCGACCTGTTCGACAGCATCGAAGCGGGCAACCACCCGAGTTGGACGTTGTTCGTGCAGATCATGCCGTTCGAGGATGCCAAGACCTACCGGTTCAACCCGTTCGACCTGACGAAGGTCTGGCCGCACGGCGACTACCCACTGCACGAGGTCGGCAAAATGACGCTGAACCGCAACGTCGAGGACTACCACGCGCAGATCGAGCAGGCCGCATTCGAGCCGAACAACATCGTTCCGGGCACCGGTCTGAGTCCGGACAAGATGCTACTGGCCCGCGGGTTCTCCTATGCGGACGCCCACCGCGCGCGGCTCGGCGTCAACTACAAGCAGATTCCGGTCAACGAGCCGCATGTCGAGGTGCGCGCGTACTCCAAGGACGGCGCGATGCGAATCCGCAACGCCACCGACCCTGTTTACGCACCGAACTCGATGGGCGGCCCGGAGGCCGACCCGAAGCGGGCGGCGGAGGTGCACTGGGCATCGGACGGGGACATGGTGCGCACGGCCTATACACTTCGGCCCGAGGACAGTGATTGGGGCCAGGCTGGCACGCTGGTGCGTGAGGTTCTCGACGATGCTGCACGGGATCGCCTGGCGCACAACATCATTGGCCACGTTTCCGACGGCGTGCGTGAGCCGGTGTTGTCGCGGGTGTTTGAGTACTGGAAGAACGTCGATCCCGATCTCGGCAAGAAAGTCGAGGAAGGAGTGCGCGCAAACGGCCAGTAGCTGCGTCTTGCCGTCTGCGACGGGGCTGGCATGATCAACGCCATGAGCATCGAAGTCGTTTTCACCGCAGAGTCAACCGCAACTGGGGGCGGCCGCGACGGCCACGTGAAGTCCTCCGACGGCAGGATCGATCTGGACACCCGGCCGCCAAAGGAAGCCGGTGGCAGCGGCGAGGGCACCAATCCCGAGCAGCTGTTCTCCGCGGGCTACGCCGCATGCTTCCTCGGTGCGCTTCGACTGGTTGCGCGCAATGACGACGTCAAGCTCGATGACGCGACGGGAATCACCGCGCAGGTCGGCTTCGGCAAGGACCCCGCGGGCGGATTCGGCATCAACGCGAATCTCATCGGTTACCTGCCCGGCCTCGACCAGAGCGTCGCCGACGATCTGATGGACAAGGCGCACGGCGTCTGCCCTTACTCGAAGGCCACCCGCGGCAACATCGACGTGACGCTGTCGGCGAAGGTCTAGTTGATGCGGACCGCCGCGGCAATAGGCGTCGGTCTGGCCGTTGGCCTGTCGTTGGCGGCACCGGCGAACGCTCGTCCGTCCGACCCCGGCGTGGTGAATTACGCCGTGCTGGGCAAGGGTTCGGTGGGCAACATCGTCGGTGCGCCAATGCGATTCGCGTGGACGTTCACCGATCCGTTCCAGTCGTATTACGTCGACGATCCGGTCTGCAACAACTGGGCGGAGATCGGGCTGACCGAGGTGTATGCCGACCCGGATCTGGCGTCGTTCAACGGCGCGGTAACGCAAACGGCCGACACCGACCAGACGCATTATGTGAAACAGGCGATCGGCGTATTCGCCACCAATGACGCTGCCGACCGCGCGTTCCATCGAGTCGTCGACCGGACCGTGGGATGCAGCGGCCAGACCACCGCGATGCACCTGGACAACTTCACCACCCAGGTGTGGACCTACACAGGTGGTCCGGCCAGCGCCACCGACGCCGACTGGGTGAAGCAAGAGGCAGGCACCGACCGCCGCTGCTTCGTCACGACGCGCAAGAGGGAGAACGTTCTGCTTCAGGCAAAAGTTTGTCAATCCGGCAACGGCGGGCCCGCGGTGAACGTGCTGGCCGGGGCGATGCAGAACACGCTAGGGCAGTAACCGGCAACGTTTTCGGGTACACGTCACGAACGCGTCATTCGAAAATCGCGGGACTTTGTCGGTTGTCTCTGGAAGATGGAGTGAAGGCCGCGATCGTTCCCTACCCGGAAGGGGCCGGAAGACATGACCTTCGCCATGGCGTCCGAGGTGGACGACGCGTACCCATCGCACCGCACTGAGGCCGAACTGACCAGCGCATATAGCGCCGCCGAGCACATCGGCGAGAGCTGTCTGGTCGACGGCCCGGTGGGTTGCGTCGGCCTCGAAATCGAGGCGCACTGCTTCGACCTCGCCGATCCGATGCGCCGCCCGGACTGGGCTGAGCTGAGCGACGTCATCGCCGGTGTGCCGCCGCTCCCAGGAGGCAGCGCGATAACGGTCGAACCCGGTGGCGCCGTCGAGTTGTCCGGGCCACCGATGGACGAGCCGGTGGCTGCCATCGCAGCGATGGCGGCCGACCGCGCCGTGCTGCGCTCCGCGTTCGCGCAAGCCGGCCTCGGTCTGGTGCTACTGGGAGCCGACCCGCTGCGCCCGGCCAAGCGGGTCAACCCTGGCGACCGGTACAAGGCGATGGAGGAGTTCTTCGTCGCCAGCCAGACCGGCGACGCCGGCGCGGCGATGATGACGTCTACGGCCTCGGTCCAGGTCAATCTCGATGCAGGACCGCGGGACGGCTGGGCGGCGCGGGTGCGGCTGGCGCATGCGTTGGGACCGACGATGATCGCGATCGCCGCCAACTCGCCACTTCTCGCGGGCCAGTTCACCGGCTGGGCCTCGACGCGGCAGCTGGTGTGGAGTCAACTGGATTCGGCGCGCTGCGGCCCGATCCTCGGCGTCAACGGCGACGACCCGGCAGGGGAATGGGCGCGCTATGCGATGAAGGCTCCGGTGATGCTTGTACACCCGACCCCGGAGATGGACGCGGTTCCGATTACGGATTGGGTACCGTTCGCGGACTGGGCCGACGGCCGGATGCTGCTCGGTGGTCGCAGGCCGACCCAGGCCGACCTCGATTACCACCTGACCACACTGTTCCCGCCGGTTCGGCCGCGCCAATGGCTGGAGATCCGCTACCTCGACAGCCTCCCCGACACGGTGTGGCCCGCGGTGGTGTTCACCCTCGTCACGCTGCTCGACGATCCGGTCGCCGCCGACATCGCCGCCGAAGCCACCGAGGCGGTGGCCACTGCATGGGACCGTGCCGCACAGATCGGCCTCGGCGACAGACGGTTGCACGAAGCGGCCATCCGCTGTGTGCAGACCGCCGCTGAACGTGCGCCAACCGATCTCGAGGAATCGATGGGACAGTTGGTACGTTCGGTCGAGAGTGGACGTTGCCCGGCCGACGACTTTTCCGACCGCGCAGTGAAATACGGGATTGGCACCGCGATCACCCAACTGGCACAAGGGGAACTGTGACGGTGCGCGAAACGCTTGCGCGTGAGTTGACGAACGCCAGGCACCGCACACTGCGGCTGGTCGATTTCGACGATGCCGAGTTGCGCCGCCAGTACGACCCGTTGATGAGCCCGTTGGTGTGGGACCTTGCGCACATCGGCTGGCAGGAAGAGCTATGGCTGCTGCGCGGCAACGACGCCGATCGGCCGGGACTGCTCGAGCCGCAGGTCGAGCGCTGCTACGACGCGTTCGTGAACTCCCGCGCCAGCCGGGTGAACCTGCCGCTGCTGCCGCCTGCCGACGCGCGCACGTATTGCGCGACGGTGCGCAACAAGGTGTTCGACAGTCTGGACTCGCTGGCCGATGAGGACGAGGCCTTCAACTTCGGGCTCGTCATCAGCCACGAGAACCAGCACGACGAGACCATGCTGCAGGCGCTGAACCTGCGGTCCGGGCCGCCGCTGCTGAACACCGGATCGTCGCTGCCGCAAGGCCGTTCGAGAGTTGCTGGCACATCCGTACTCGTGCCCGCCGGCGAGTTCGTCCTTGGCGTCGACGCGGTCAGCGAGCCGCATTCACTCGACAACGAACGGCCCGCGCACGTTGTCGACGTGGCTGCCTTCCGCATCGGCCGCGTCCCGGTGACCAACGCCGAATGGCGGCAATTCATCGATGACGGCGGTTACCGGCAGCAGCACTGGTGGTCGGAGCCCGGCTGGGCACATTGGCAGGAGGCGGCGCTGGCCGCGCCGCAGTTCTGGAATCGTGACGGGACTCGCACCCGCTTCGGGCACGTTGAGGAGATCCCCGCCGACGAACCCGTGCAGCACGTCACCTATTTCGAGGCTGAGGCGTACGCGGCGTGGGCAGGCGCGCGCCTGCCCACCGAGGTGGAATGGGAGAAGGCCGCCGCCTGGGATCCCGGGGCCGGGAGGCGTCGCCGATTCCCTTGGGGCGCATCAGAACCCACGGAACACCTTGCGAACCTCGGCGGCGAAGCGTTGCGGCCCGCTCCGGTCGGGGCGTACCCGGCGAGCGCGTCGGCCTACGGCGCCGAGCAGATGCTGGGCGACGTGTGGGAGTGGACGACGTCGCCGCTGCGGCCGTGGCCGGGCTTCACGCCGATGATCTACGAGCAATACTCACAGCCGTTCTTCGAGGGATCCGGGGCAGGCGACTACAAGGTGCTGCGCGGCGGGTCCTGGGCTGTCGGACCGAGCATCCTGCGGCCAAGCTTCCGCAACTGGGACCGCCCGATCCGGCGGCAGATCTTTTCGGGAGTACGCCTGGCCTGGGACGCCTGATGTGCCGACACCTCGGCTGGCTCGGAGAACCGCGATCGATCGCGTCGCTGGTTCTCGACCCGCCTTCGGGACTGCTGGTGCAGTCGTATGCCCCCCGCAGGCAGAAGCACGGTCTGATGAACGCCGACGGCTGGGGCGT
>JAVRPX010000023.1:0-4261 GCA_032161985.1 Mycobacterium sp. | reverse complement strand
GCGCACGCATATCCCGCTCGGCGACGACTCCGGTGAGTTGCAGCATCCGGTCGGCCAGCGTCGACTTGCCGTGATCGATATGGGCGATGATGCAGAAGTTCCGAATCTGCGCCGGCGCGGTGAAGGTTTGGTCGGCGAAACTGCTGATGGGAATCTCCTGGTCGGACGGGCTTGTGCACTACCAGGGTATCGAGGCGAGGGCCCCTCGACACAATCGCGCGACGCCGGCGTCACTTATGCTCGAAATCATGGCTCCGCCGTGGAAACCGTTTCAGCGCTTCGCGGAGAATTTGGTGTTCAACGAGGCACCGAGGTTCGTCCGGCAGCTGCAGGGTTCGCAGGTCCTGCAGCGCGGCATCCAGCAGGGCATCAAGTTCGGCATCGACGCGATCGCGGGCACCTCAAACGACGAGGCGCCTGCCATCACCTCTGGCCGTCCCGTCAGCCAAAACTTCGTGCCGTCCGCCCAGCGGGCCCGCAAGCTGGTGTACGCGCCGGATCTCGACGGTCGCGCCGATCCCGGCGAAATCGTTTGGACCTGGGTGGTTTACGAGGACGACCCAACGCGGGGCAAGGACCGCCCTGTGCTTGTGGTGGGCCGTGACCGGTCCACGTTGCTCGGCTTGATGCTGTCCAGCCAGGACCACCACCGCAACGACCCCAACTGGGTGGGCATCGGCAGCGGAAGTTGGGATTACGAAAGCAGGCAGAGTTGGGTGCGGCTGGACCGGGTGCTCGACGTGCCAGAAGAAGGCATCCGTCGTGAGGGCGCGATTCTGGAGTTGGAGACGTTCGAGTTGGTCGCCACCCGGCTGCGCGCCGAATACTCCTGGTCCTAGCGCGGCGCCCGCCACATGGGCCACATTGACGGCCCACCGTCGGGCAGTTTGATCTCACCCGTGACCTCGAAGCCGAACCGCAGGTAATACGCCTCGTTCTTCGGATTGCTGTTCTCGAGATACGCCGGGGCGCCTTCGGCATCGCAGCGGTCGAGGCGCGAACCCATCAGCGCATGGCCGAAGCCCCCGCCGCGGACGGCCGGATCGCTGCCGATCACCATCAGGTACCAGTGCGGTTCCTCGGGATGGTGCTTCTCCATGAGCTCCATCACCCGCACACTGGCCGGGACTCGAGACCGAAATGCCCACAGCATGAGGGGCATCATGGCGAGCTCCTCAAGCCGCGAGCTCTTGCGCTGACCCGGCGGGTCCCACAGCGCCGCAGCGCCGAGCACGCCATCGCGCCGCCCGACCTCCGACGCTGCACGCGGCAGAAAATGCAGACGCGCCAGGCCCGCGAACGCGCGGGTCAGGGCCTTCAGCCGGGATCGGTCGTCGGGCAGCATCCACGACATCACGGGATCGTCGTAGAAGGCCCGCGCCAGCACCGCGGACATCTGGCCGACGTCGCTCCGCTGCGCGGGGCTGACGTCGATACCGTTCGGCACTCAGCGGCCCTGGGTGATGTAGGCCTGCAGCTGTTCCTGCTGGGCCTCGAGCTCTTCCATCCTCGTCTTCACCACGTCGCCGATGCTGACGATCCCGGTCAGCCGGCCATCCACGACCACGGGGACATGTCGAACCCGCTTCTCCGTCATCAACGCGCTGAGATGGTCGACAGAGTCGTCCGGCGTGCACGTCGCCACGAACGTAGTCATGATTTCCGACACCGGCCGCCTGAGCAGGTCGGCGCCCAGTTCATGCAGTTTGCGCACGACGTCGCGCTCCGAAACTATGCCCACCAGCCCGTCGGGCGACACCACCACCATCGCGCCGATGTTGTGCACGTTGAGCTCGGTGAGCAGCCCAGCGACCGAGGTCTCCGGGGTGATGGTCGCCACCGACCCACCCTTGTTCCGCAATACGTCCGCGATCCGCATCGATGCCCTCCACTCCGTGATCTATTTCACAGGTTAGGGCCGACATGCCCGGCGCGAAAGGAAACGACGGTTGCAACAACGTCACGTCCACGGCCGCAATGCGACGGCGATCGCCCGCTGCAGTCGCTCCCGCAGCGCACCCGGGTCGGCATGGCCGTCGCGCAGCAGCACCTCCAGCGCGCCCCCGATCGCCCCAACGAACGCGCCGACCAACGCGGCCGCCTCGACCTCGTCGAGCTCATCGGGAAACGCGGCATGCAGCCGGTTGGCGATCTCGGCCTGCGCGTCGCGCTGAAGCTGTAGGCCCCGACCGCGCACGGATGGCACCGACCGCATGAACCGCAATCGCAATGCCGCCATGGGGCCGACGAGATCGCCGCCGACATCACCGAGTTCGGTCAGGGCGCGCAACAGGACTGGCGTCGGCCGCTCGTCGGGTCGCCGCTCGTCGATGGCCGTGAGCGCCGCCAGGACCCGGGCGTCGGCGTCCGGAAACAGCACGTCTTCCTTGCTGGCGAAGTAGGAGAAGAACGTTCGTGTGCTGATATCGGCCGCCGCAGCGATGTCGGCGATCGTCGTGCCGTCGTACCCGCGGCGCTCGAACAGCTCCGCGGCCGCCCCGATGATGGCCTCCCGGGTGCGGGTGCGCTTGCGCTCACGCAGTGACGACATGCTCGGGACCCTATCGCGAAACTGTGGGTTTCTGCATTCATTGCAAGTTTGCACTGATTGCAACTAATCTCCGTGGCATGCGCAAAGCACTGATCTCAGGGGCAGGGATCGCCGGGTCGACGGCCGCATACTGGCTGGCCAAGAATGGTTTTCAGGTCACTGTCGTTGAGCAGGCGCGCGGCACTCGGTCAAGCGGCAGCCCGGTCGATGTGCGCGGGCCTGCCAAGAATGTCGCGGAGCGGATGGGCGTCATGTCGCAGATCCGCGAGGCGAGCACGCAGGTGCGCGACATGGTGTTCGTCAACGCCCGCGGCCCCGTCATGAGCCGCGTCGCCATGGGCGCCTGGGCCGAGACCGGCGATGTCGAGCTGCCACGCGGCGATCTCGCCTCGGTCCTGCGCGCGGCGGTCACCGACGAGGTGGAATTCGAGTTCGGCAACACGGTGTCCGCGCTCGATCAGGACGCCGACCGCGTGACGGCCGAGTTCACCTCCGGTCCGCCCAGCCGGTTAGACGTCGTGTTCGGCGCCGATGGCGCTCACTCCGGGGTACGGGCGTTGGCGTTCGGCCCGCAGTCCGACTACGTCACGCACCTCGGGGTGTATGTCGCCACCCTGCCGTTTGACGGCGAAACCGGATCCGATCTCGTCATGTACAACACCCCTGGCCGAGCGGTGGCCATCCACCCCGCGCGTCGCAGGCCGATCGCGGCGTTCATGTTCCGTGCACCCCAGATCCCGCACTTCGACCACCGAGACCTCGACCAGCACAAGCGGTTGCTGTGCGACGCCTACGCCGGTGCGGGCTGGCGCGTGCCCGAGCTTTTGGACCGCGTTCGCGCCGCCGATGACGTGTATTTCGACTCGGTCAGCCGAGTGCAGGTGCCGACCTGGTCGAACGGGCGCGTCGTGCTGGTCGGCGACGCCGCGTCCTGTATGTCGCTGTTCGGCGACGGCTCCAGTCTCGCAATGACCGGCGCCTTTACCCTGGCCGACGCCTTGACCGACGACATCCCCTCCGGGCTGCGGGACTACGAGGCTCGGCATCGGCCGCAGCGGGCGGCCAAGGAGAACGCCGTCACGCTGGCGGCCAACCTGTTCGTCCCTGCGACGCGGGTGGGCATCGCGGTGCGCAACGTCGCCGTTCACGTCATGCCATTGGTCGTCAAAGTCCGCGAAACTGCGCTGCGCAACGCATCGTCCGGGTAGACCGTGGAGGAATACCGAATCGCGCAGACCCGTTAGGACAGGCCATGACAAGTACCAACTCTGTGCCCGCGGTCGAGCTGGGCGATCAACTGTCCGTCAGTGCAATCGGCTTCGGTGCCATGGCGTTGACGCCGGTGTACGGCGAGGTCGACGACACCGAATCGCTGGCCACCCTGCACCGGGCCGTCGACCTCGGCGTCACGTTCATCGACACCGCCAACATCTACGGCGGCGGGGCCAACGAGAAACTGATCTCCAAGCTGCTCGCCGACCGCCGCGACGAGGTAACGCTTGCAACCAAATTCGGCATCGTCGGAAACCCCGCCGACCGCGCCGTAGGCCAGCTCAACGCTCGCGGCGATGCCGCATACGTCCGCCAGAGCATCGACGAGAGCCTGCAGCGACTGCAGACCGACGTGGTCGACCTCTACTACATGCACCGCCGCGACCACGACGTGCCCATCGAGGAGACTGTGGGCGCCATGGCCGAATTGGTGGCCGC
>JAVRPX010000022.1:0-8121 GCA_032161985.1 Mycobacterium sp. | reverse complement strand
ATCGCCGGCAACGTTATGTCGCGCACGTTGGCCGAGCACGGCGCCGAGGTGCTGCAGATCGCCCACCCCGAAGAGTTTGAGCACGAGGCCCTGATGCAGGACCCGTGCGCCGGGTTCACCTCCTCGGTGTGGCTGGACCTCAACCAGCCCGAAGCCCGCCAAAAGGCCTACGAACTCGCCGCCGGCGCAGACGTGTTCGTCGAAAGCTACCGCACGCGCAAGATCTCCAACCTTGGTCTGTCGCCCGAGGAACTGGCCGCCCGTCGCCCCGGCATCGTCTACGCCTCCGCACGCTGCTACACCTACGACGGGCCGTGGGACAACCGGGCCGGGTTCGACATGGAAGCCCTCTGCGTTACCGGGTTCACCACCGAAGAAGGGACGCCCGAGCGGCCCGCCTTCCCCCCGACCCACGTCATGAACGACTACATCGCCGGCTACCTCGGCGCGGCCGGAATCCAAGCCGCTCTCATCCGCCGGGCTAAGGAAGGCGGCAGCTACCACGTGCGCGTCAACCTGGCCCGCTGCGCGATGTGGTTCATGTCTCTGGGCAAATTCGACAAGAACGCTTCAACGCCCACGGGCGAGCAGCATCAAGTTCTGGTGCCTGACAGCATCACGGCGCAAACGCCCTACGGTGAACTGGTCCGACTCGCCCCACCCGTGAAGTTCTCGGAAACCAAGCCCTACTGGGAAGACCCGTTACTCGTGGTGCGCGGGTCGAGTAAGGCGCAATGGAAGGACGGCTGACTCTTTGAGTTACGGCTGCCTTTATCGCGAGATCAGAGTAGTCGATCACTCGACGCAACCAGTCTCCGCGGCCTGATACTCAGTCGAAATGTCAAGGCGCTGCCCACATCTGTGGCAGACGGTTGAGTGGCTATCCCGACGGCGTGCCCATTACTTACGTCAGCATGACCGAGGACGTGCCGGTACCCCCGGCGCTGGCCGAGCAGATGTGGCCAATCTCGGTGTTCCTGTGGAACACCGACTGCTGTCGGCGGGCCACATGGTGATGGTGTCGAAACCGCAAGAGCTAGCGGCGATCATCAACGACGTCATTCGTCTTGCGTGAACGGCGGCGGGGGCCTTGCGGGGATCGCCGTGTTGGGCGTGCTGACGGCTTGATCGGGATCGCACGAGAACAGGGCGCCGCAGGGCAGCGGCATGACGCCCGCGCCTGCGGCAGGCATGAAGGACGGCGTCGCTGGGCCGGCACCGGAGTTCGGTCCGGTGCCACCGCCGGGCGCGCCGCCGCCACCGCAGGAGGTCCAGCGCGACGTCGTCAAGACCGCGTCGATGACCATCACGGTGTCCTATACCTCCGAGGCGGCCGACAAGGCCGCTGTCCTAGTGGAGGACGCCGACGGGCGCGTGGACAGTCGCTCCGAAGATGCGGGATCCAACAGGGGATTGGCCCGCACCTCCGTCGTGTTGCGGGTGCCCGTCGCGAAACTCGACGGTCTGCTGCGCGAGTTGAAGACGCTGGGCAAGGTGCAGACCGCGGAGACCACATCCGAGGACGTCACGGCGCAGCGGGTGGATCTCGACGCGCGGATCAAGGCCCTACAGACCTCGGTGGATCGACTTCTGGCGATCATGCGCGACGCCAAGGACTCTGACGCGCTCATCAAGGCCGAGGACGCCCTCTCGGAGCGCCAGGCGGAGCTGGACAGCCTGCGTGCCCAGCGCGATCGGCTCGGCGATCGAATCGACTACAGCACGGTCAATGTCACCTTCGTCGCCGAGCAGACCGGCGGGCCGGCCCCGAAACAGTACGAGGGGTTCACCGGCCAGATCGAACGTAGTTGGGATGCCTTGGTTTCGGTGCTGGGCAACCTGGTCCTGCTCTTCGGGCTGCTGCTGCCATGGTTGGGCGCGCTGGCCGCTGCGGCTGGAATCGTCTATGGAGTTGTCCGGTTGGTGCGGGCGCGTCGTACGCCGGCGGAACCAGCGTCTGTAGGCACAGCGGATGCCGACCAAAAGGTGCGAGACTGATCGCGTGAGCGACGGGCGCGTGCGTTACGCGCGCAACGGGGACGTCCGGCTGGCATACCGCGAGTTCGGAGACGGTGACAACACCCTCATTTGGATCCCCGGTTGGTTCAGCAACGTGGAGATGTACGACGATCCCGCAACTCCACAAACGGCCGTCATCGCACAACTTGCTGAAGCCATGCGCATCGTCGTGTGGGACAAGAGGGGCACGGGCCTTTCGGATCCGGCCACCCATGTCCCGCCACTCGACGAGCGCATGGATGACCTCCATGCCGTTCTCGACGCCGCCGATGTCGACCGTCCTGCGCTATTCGGCCAGTCCGAGGGGGGCCCGATGAGCCTTCTGTTCGCGGCGACATATCCGGAACGTGTCCAGTCACTGGTGATCTACGGCGCGATGGCGCGGTTCTCTCGGGAGTTGCCCGATCATCCATGGGGATTCACCGCCGAAGAGAAGGCACTCCATCTTGAAGACATCGAAAGTCATTGGGGTGAAGGGGCGTTGGCCGATGTGTTCTTCAACGAGATTGCCGACATACCAGGATTCCGCGACTACTACGGCCGGTATCAACGGATAAGCGCCAGTCCGACGATGGCGGCGTGGCTGTGGCAGGCGCTCCTGGAGATCGATGTTCGCGGCGTCCTGGGTTCGATCCGTGCCCCGACTCGACTCCTGGGGCGTCAGGGCGATCGAATGGCTCCGGTCGACGGTGTTGTGGCGCTGGCCGCTGCCATTCCCGGAGCCGAGTTCAAGGCACTGGCGGACGGGCCGCACGGGCTGCTCGACGACACGCTGGGTTCGGCGATCCTCGACTTCGTGACCGGTAGGCCCAGTGTTGTTGTCGATGAACGAGTGCTCAAGACGGTGCTGTTCACCGACATCGTTGGCTCCACAGAATTGCTCAGTGCCCGTGGCGACGCGCAGTGGCGACATCAGCTGGACGCGCACGACAAGCTGGTTGACAGCGTTCTGACGAAATACGGCGGCGGGAGTGCCAAGCACACGGGGGACGGCGTGTTCGCGCTGTTCGACGGCCCCACCAAGGCGGTCCGCTGCGGGCTCGAACTCGCATACGCGTTGGCTTCGCGCGGCATTTCCATTCGCGCCGGCATTCACGTGGGCGAATGCGAGCGGCGGGGCGACGAGTGGAGCGGCACCGCGGTGCACATCGGTGCCCGGATTGGCGCGATGGCCGGACCCGACGAACTGCTCACGAGCCGCACGGTGCGCGATCTTTCAGCGGGGTCAGGGCTTCACTTTGAAAGCCTCGGTCTGCGGCTCCTCAAGGGATTTGCCGAGGAGACGGAGGTTTTCCGGGTCACTACACCAACAGTGTCCCGTTCTATCCCCGCAGCCGAATAACGGTGGACAAGCCGCACCGCACGCGAAAAGAAGCCCCATCCCGCGCTCGACGGGGTGGGGCCTTCTCGTTGTCGACTTATGAGGCGCGGCGGATGCCTCGCTTGAGCAAGAGCTCGCGCTCCGACTCAGACAGTCCGCCCCAGATGCCGTAGGGCTCGCCAACCGCGAGCGCATGGCTGCGGCACTGCGCGATCACCGGGCACTGACGGCACATTTCCTTGGCGCGCATCTCGCGTTGCGCACGGGCCCTGCCGCGCTCGCCGTCGGGATGGAAAAACATTGCGGAATCGACGCCCCGGCAAAGGCCAGCGATCTGCCAATCCCAGATGTCAGCATTGGGTCCGGGTAGCTGCTGCGGCTGTGGCATTGGAAAACCCCTCTCTGCACACCCATTTCGCGAACGAACGGGTGCGTGAGTTGTGGAACCGAACCGAGCACAAGTCGCCGATGACTACTCGTGCACACAAAGTAGGGGTACTCACGAAATTCCGTCAATAGCCCGCACATGTGCTCATGGACATAGCCGCAGGCTGAGAATTTACATCACGTTCATCATTGGGACCCGCCGGCAACGACATCGGTGGTAACGAAACGTCAGACGTGCGATCGCGACTCGAGTTTTCGCTGATCGGCTCCTGCGGTGTCGGACAGATTATTTCTCGCTCTAAGAAGGCGGTTGACGTCGAATTAACATGACGACCACAAACTGTTAACCGATGCTGATGCGGCGATATGTGGTAGGCGTGCCCGCCGGTACCGGGATTTGCGCGATGCATTGATAGCGTCGCGGTCCGATGAACATCGTGCTGGCGAACGCCGCGTTCGGCGACGACCCGCGACGCTGGCCGCTGCCGCCCGCGTCCACGCCGCACGAGTTGTGGTTGCGCGCCGTCGCAGCCGGCGGCCAGGGCCGCTACGGCAGCGCAATGGCCGACCTGGCGGGCCTGCTGCAGCGCGACGATCTGCTGGCATCGCTGGCGCACAGCACCCGGGCGTCGTTCTTGCGTCAGCTCGGCTGGCACGACCGGGCCCGCCGGTGGGACGGCCGGGCGATGGCCATCGCCGGTTCGGACCTGGAGGCCGGTGCCGACGCCCTCATCGGGCTGGCCGCCGACGCGCTCGGCGTTGGCAGGTTCGCGGCGTCGGCAGCGGCGCTACGGCGTGCAGGCGAGCTGCTCACGGGATCGGTGCCGCCGCGGCTGCCGGTGCGGCTGGCGTGGGTGTCCGCGGAACTCGCGATGGCGAGGGGTGACGGTGCGACGGCCGTGCGCCACGCCGGGCGCGCCGTAGAGCTGGCCGCATCTTTCGGTTCGGCGCGTCACGCCGTGAAATCGGATGTCATCCTGGCCGCGGCGCTGTGCAGTGCCGGGGAAATCGAGGCGTCCCGGCGCGTTGCCGACGCCGCGCTGCAGGACGCTGACCGACTGGGAATCATCCCGCTGTGCTGGGCGTTGGCGTGCTTGCTGGCCGACATCGGCAGTGCCCGTCACTCGGCGGCGGACGTGCTGAGGATTCGTAACGAATGCGCAGCTACGGTGCGTCGCCGGGGAGGCGACTTGGCCTAGCGCTGACAATGGTCAAGCCAATCGGATCGTTATTGTTTAGCTGACGTCCACACTTCGGGGACGTGTCCCTCACGTAACGCTGGAGATACCGCTCACGATGACATTTTCGGGAGAACGTCTCGATGCTGTCGTTGCTGAGGCTGTGGCGGGCAACCGGGACGCGCTTCGGGAGGTGCTGGAGATCATCCGCCCGATCGTTGTCCGGTACTGCCGGGCCAGGGTCGGGGCGACCGAGCGGAGCGGTCTCTCAGCCGACGACGTTGCTCAGGAGGTGTGCTTGGCCGCCATCACGGCGCTGCCGCGCTACAAGGATCAGGGACGCCCGTTCCTGGCCTTTGTATATGGCATCGCCGCCCACAAGGTTGCCGACGCGCATCGCGCGGCAGCCAGGAACCGCGCTGAGCCGACGGATGTCGTGCCCGAGCGGTTCTCGATGGAGGCCGGTCCCGAGCAAATGGCCCTCGACTCCGAATCGTCGGCGCGGATGAACAGACTCCTGGCGGTGCTGCCCGAAAAGCAGCGCGAGATCTTGATTTTGCGTGAGGTCGTCTGCATGAGCGCCTAGTAGACGGCCGAAGCGGTCGGTAGCACAGCCGGCGCTTTCCGGGTTGCGCAGCATCGCGCGCTGGCACGGCTGAAGGCAGAAATCACGGCGACGGAGCACGGCCATGCCTGACTTCGGACGCTGGAGCGCCAACGGGGGCGACCCGTCGCTCAACGAGATCAACCGCACGGACCGCTTCCTCGACGCGCTGGCATCCCAGGAACCGGTGTACTCGACCGATCCCAGTGAGGCCGAACTTGCGCAGCTGCTCGCCGGGTGGCGCGACGAGGTGTGCACGCCGCCGCTGATGGCACCCGTCACACCGCGCGACGCGGCGGTGGCACTGACGCGTGCCGTGGAATCGCGCAAGCGCACCCGCAGGTCGATGGCCCTGGTGGGTTCGGTCGCCGCGGCAGTGTTGTGCCTCGGAGGTTTCGGCGCGGTGGTGGCCGGTGCCGGGCCGGGCGACCCGCTATATGGCTTGCACACCATGCTGTTCGGCGAGGAGACGCAGACGCGCACCGATCAGGTGGCGCTCGCCTCACAGCAGCTGGCCGAGGTGCAGCAGCTGGTCGACGAGGGTCAGTGGGATGCCGCGCAGGACAAGCTGCAGACGCTGACGACAACCGTCGCGACGGTCAATGATGTTGAGCAGAAACAAGAATTGGTCACTCAGTGGCAAGAACTGACGGTCAAGGTCGACGCCAAGGACGCCAACGCAACCCTGCCGCCCGGCGCACCGCCTCCGCCGATGCCCGAGCCGATCGTCGTTGCGCCGGGGTCGGACACCTCGACATCGAGCTCGACGAGCACGTCGTCGGAGACGAGCGGCTCCGCCACGTCATCGTCGGAGACCTCCACTTCGTCCGAGACTTCCACTTCGACGTCATCGGCCACCACGAGTTCCCCGACATCGAGTTCGCCTGTGCCTGAACCACCACCACCGCCGAGCGGCACCCCGACGACCACGACGCCACCGACATCGTCGCCGACGACAACCACCGCAACAACGACGACGAAGGTGGTCACAACGACCACCACGACGCCGCAGGCCGCCCCGCCCGCGGGTGGCAGTGCCCAAGCGGTCGTGCCTCCGACGGCGGCCGCGCCGCCGAGTGTGGACGCGCCGCCGAGTGTGGCTGCACCGCCAAGTGTGGTTGCGCCGCCAAGCGCGCCCGCTCCGGTAGTGGTTGCGCCGCCGGCAGTGGTCGCGCCGCCGCCTGCAGTCGTCGCGCCGCCGCCGGCAGTGGTCGCCCCGCCGCCTGCGGTCGTCTCAGAGGCGCCGCGGCAGCGCGCGCCAGAGAGTCCGGTGATGGAAAACCCGGCGACAGCGCCCATCCCGGTCACGACCACACTGGTTGCACCACCACCTAAGCAGCGCGGCGGCGGGGAATAGAGGGTTCAGCCCTCAGCGATATCCGTCGGTTTCCGACGTGGCTTCGTTGAGGGACGCGTCGGCGTAGCCGCGACAGTAATCCCAGGTCACGTAGGCATCGGGTTCCGGGTCGTAGGCCGGCTCGTGCGGTCGCACAGTGCCGTCGACCAGCAGCTGCAATAGGTTGGCGCGCAGCATGTCCCAATCGTGGTAGTGGTCCTGCTGACACTCGTCGCAGCACACCACAAGACCGCGAATTCCCTTGTGCGCCAGCAGCGCCTCATACACCGCCAGGTCGGCGAGATCAGCCTCGACCGCGGTCCGCTCCTGCGGATCCAGCGGCTGACCCGGCTCGAGCGCATCAAGCGCCGCCGAGGGGTCGCACGGGTCATCGGCGAACGGATCGGGCGGCAAACCCGGTGGCAGGTGATCACGCACGACTCCACACTACGCAGCCCCACTGGTATCGCGCCAGCCGTTAGCGGGCTCCCGACCTGCGTGTCCGCGAGGCAGCGTGGGGCCAAAGCAGCGACGTCATTGCAGATAGGATAGGTATCTAGCTCTGCGACTGTGCTAGTCACTGGAGGCCTCACCCATGTCGATCGCTGAAAGCAGCATCCCTATCGCCGTTCCGGTGCCGACCGGCGGCGATGATCCGACCAAGATCGCGATGCTCGGGCTCACGTTCGACGACGTTCTGCTGCTGCCCGCCGCTTCCGATGTGGTGCCCGCCACAGCCGACACCTCCAGCCAACTCACCCGCAAGATCCGGCTGAGGGTGCCGCTGGTCAGCTCGGCGATGGACACCGTGACGGAGTCCAGGATGGCCATCGCGATGGCCCGGGCAGGCGGCATGGGTGTGCTTCACCGCAACCTTCCTGTGGCCGAGCAGGCGGGCCAGGTCGAGACGGTCAAGCGCTCGGAAGCCGGCATGGTCACCGACCCGGTCACCTGCTCACCGGACAACACGCTGGCCGAGGTCGACGCGATGTGCGCGCGGTTCCGGATCTCCGGCCTGCCCGTCGTCGACGACACCGGCGAGCTGGTCGGCATCATCACCAACCGCGACATGCGGTTCGAGGTCGACCAGTCCAAGCCGGTCTCGGAGGTGATGACCAAGGCGCCGCTGATCACCGCGCAGGCGGGCGTCTCCGCTGAGGCGGCGCTAGGACTGTTGCGCCGCTACAAGATTGAGAAGCTGCCGATCGTCGACGGCCACGGCAAGCTGACCGGGCTGATCACCGTCAAGGACTTCGTCAAGACCGAGCAGTTCCCG
>JAVRPX010000021.1:0-4762 GCA_032161985.1 Mycobacterium sp. | reverse complement strand
GGTTACCGGTGGGAGAAAAGGTCGCGCCCGAATCCTGACCGCTAGCTTTCACCGCGAATCATCTTAAGCAACTCTTAAGTAACCGCCAAACTGTAGCGGGAATTGCGACCTGGGTCACACCTGGTCGTCATCAAACAGAAATCGACGGTGCGGCCGTCGCCGACTTCTGCACCAGGGTCGTAAAAACAAGACCCCCAGCATCCACAGCCCTCATGCAGAACTCGCCGCGGTCTGAGTGATCAAACAGAAGTCGACGGTGCGGGCACCACCCTGGCGCCGTGCACGGGCCCGCTGGCGACCCGCACGGTGCGGCACACTCCCGCGCCCGCCAGCTGCGCGCCGACGTCTATGGCCGAGGCCGCCGACGCGCACAGGAACGCACATGTCGGGCCTGACCCCGACACGATCCCGGCCAGCGCGCCCGCTTCGGCACCCGCACGAAGCGTGCGCCGCAGCCCCGGGTCCAGGCTCAGCGCCGCCGGCTGCAGGTCGTTACCGAGCAGCGGGGCCAGCTCGGCCGGATCGCCCGACGCCAGTGCGGCCAGCACGGGCTCTGGGTCGTCGAGCCGCGGCGGCTGGTCCCGGCCTGCCCCCGCGGTGGCCCGCAACCGGTCGATCTCGCTGTACACCGCGGCGGTGGACATGCCGTCGTCGGCGAAGGCCAGCGCCCAGTGAAACGTGCTGCGGGCGAGCACAGTGGCGAGCTCCTCGCCACGGCCGGTGCCCAGCGCGGTGCCGCCGTGCAGTGCGAACGGGACGTCGCTGCCGAGCTGGGCGGCCAGCGCATGCAGGTCCCGGCGCGGCACACCGAGCTCCCACAGCGTGTTGATGGCCACCAGCACCGCCGCGGCGTCGGCGCTGCCGCCAGCCATCCCGCCCGCGACGGGAATCGACTTCTCGATGGAGATTGCGACATCCGGCGCCCGCCCAACGTGCTCGGCCATCAACTCGGCCGCCCGCCACGCCAGGTTGCGCTCGTCGACGGGCAGCGACTCCACTCCCTCGCCTGCTAGTTCCACCGACAGCACATCAGCGGTGCGCACGGTGACCTCGTCGAGCAGCGACACGGCATGAAAGACGGTCGTCAGCTCGTGGTAGCCGTCGTCACGGCGGTCACCGACGGCGAGATACAGGTTGACCTTGCCCGGCACTCGCACGGTGACCGACCCGGTGGGGACCCACTCGGATGCGGCATTTCCGTCGGAGGCGGACACCGCACGACACTATCGCCGCGATGAGCCACACAGGTACCGAAGTACCGAGATGCCCAGGCCGCGGTCGGTCTTTGCAGCAGGCACAGCGCGCCAGCGAACTCTAGGCTGTGGAAGTGCTGTCACCCGGCGACCGGTTTGAGGGCTACGTCGTCGACGCGGCCCTCGGCCACGGCGGGTACGCGACCGTATACCGGGTACACGACGCCGCGGGTTCGGATCGCGTGGTGGCGCTGAAGATTCTCGACGATCAACACCGCCAACTTGCCCAGATGGCGCGCCTGCAGCGCGAATTCGCCTTCGCAAACGGGCTCGACCACGCGCACATCATCAAGGTGTATGAGCGGGGATCCGGTTGGCTCACAATGGAACTGATCGACGGTGGTACGGTGGCCAAGCTGCAGGGCATGACCGATCGGCTGACGGCACTGACGCAGGTCGCCGACGCGCTGGACTATGCCCACCGGCATGGCGTCGTGCACTGCGATGTCAAGCCATCCAATATCCTTGTATCGCTGCCTTTTTCGGTACGCGGCTCGGTGCTCATCGACTTCGGCGTCGCACATGCGGTGGCCGAGGAGGTATGGCACAGACCGGCGCACATCGAGGCGTCGTTGCCCTACTCGGCACCCGAGCTGCTGCACGGCCGCGCGCCGTCGGCGGCCACCGACGAGTACGCATTGGCTTGCACGGCATTCGAATTGATCACCGGCTCACCACCGTTCACCGCGACCACATCGATGGCTCTGGTGGACGAGCAGCTACACGCCCAGCCACCGAAGGTCTCGCGCAAACTCGACTGGCTGCCGCACGCGTTCGATTCGATCATGGCCAAGGCTTTGGCGAAGAGCCCGGACAACAGGTACGAATCGTGCTCGGAGTTCGTTTCGTTGATTGCCAGGACGTTGCAGTAACCCTCGCCAAATGATTACGTAACCTAACTTTTACCGCTCCGAGTTTCGGGTCCCCGGCCCCGCACCTAACGTCAGGCCGATGGGATCCGCTATCGATTACGACACGTCTGCACTCGCTCACGAGGACGAGGGTTACGACAAAGGCCTCAAACCACGACAGCTGCAGATGATCGCGATCGGCGGCGCGATCGGCACCGGTCTGTTCATGGGCGCGGGCGGCCGGTTGCACACCGCGGGGCCTGGCTTGTTCATCGTCTACGCGGTGTGCGGTCTGTTCGTCTTCTTCATCCTGCGCGCGCTGGGTGAGCTTGTGCTGCACCGCCCTTCGTCCGGGTCGTTCGTCTCCTATGCGCGCGAATTCCTGGGTGAGAAGGCCGCCTACGTGGCGGGCTGGATGTACTTCTTCAACTGGGCATGCACGTCGATCGTCGACGTCACCGCGATCGCGCTGTATATGCACTACTGGGGTGCGTTCAACGCGGTCCCGCAGTGGACAATCGCGTTGATCGCACTGGTGATCGTGCTGACCGTCAACATGATCTCGGTGAAAGTGTTTGGCGAGATGGAGTTTTGGGCTGCACTTATCAAGGTTGTCGCGCTGGTGACGTTTCTCGTGATCGGCGCGGTGTTCCTTGCCGGCCGGTTCACCATCGAGGGGCAGAGCACCGGCGTGTCCGTCATCGCCGACAACGGTGGCATCCTGCCGACCGGTGTGTTGCAGCTGGTGATCATCACCTCGGGCGTGATCTTCGCTTATGCCGCTGTGGAATTGGTGGGCACGGCGGCTGGTGAAACCGAGAACCCGGCCAAGGTGATGCCACGGGCCATCAACTCTGTAGTGTTCCGCATCGCGGTGTTCTACGTCGGGTCGCTGGTGCTGTTGGCACTGCTGCTGCCCTACACCGCCTACAAACAAGGCACTAGTCCGTTCGTCACGTTCTTCTCCTCGATCGGCATTCCGGCCGCGGGCGACGTGATGAACTTCGTGGTGCTGACGGCCGCGCTGTCGAGCCTCAACGCCGGGCTGTACTCCACCGGGCGCATCCTGCGGTCGATGGCGATGAACGGCAGCGCACCGGCATTCACCGCGAAGATGACGAAACACGGTGTGCCGTTTGCGGGTATCGCATTGACAGCCTGTTTCACCGTTGCGGGCGTGTTCATGAATCTGGTGGTTCCGTCCGAGGCATTCAACATCGCCCTCGACCTGTCGGCGCTGGGCATCATCGCGTCGTGGGGAACGATCGTGATCTGCCAGATCCAGCTGTACCGGTGGTCCAAGCGCGGCATCCTGCAGAGGCCGTCATTCCAGCTGTTCGGCGCCCCGTACACCAGCTACGCCACCCTGGTGTTCCTGGTCACCGTCACCGCCCTGATGTGTTACGAGAACTACTGGAATCTGGTGGCGCTGCTGGTGATCGTCCCGGCGCTCGTCGGCGGCTGGTACGCCGTAAGGGGCCGGGTGCTGCAGATGGCCCGCGAGCGCGTCGGCTTCACCGGCAACTACCCCGTCATCGCCGAGACACCGCTGATGGACGAGTTCCTCGAAAACGACGCCAAAGACGCCAACGAGTGAGCGCTAGATGGCGCGGACCTGATGCTCCTGGGTCTGCGGCTGCGCCTGCGGCTCCTTGGGCGTGGGCTCCGGCTCTCCGGAGCGCTGCAGCAGCCGAATGAAGTCCGCAACCGACAGTGTCTCGCCGCGGCGAGACGGATCGATACTCGCGGCCAGCAGCCGGCGGGCCGACTCGTTGCCCGAACCCGCCCACTCGGCGAACGCGTTGCGCGATGTCTTGCGGCGCTGAGCGAACGCGATGTCGATCAGCTCGAACACCTGGGCGCGGAAATCGGGGTCAGTCGGCCACGGTGACGCTTCGTGGCGGTCGATGCGCACCAGACCTGAGTACACCCGCGGAATGGGCCAGAACACCGTCGGCGACACCATGCCGTAGCGCCGGACGTTGCCGAAGAACCGGACCTTGACGCTGGGCACGCCGTAGTCCTTGCCGCCGGGTTCTGCGGCGAGCCGCTCGGCGACCTCGGCCTGCACCATCACCATCACCGTCCGGATGGACGGGAACTCGGCGAGCAGGGTCAACAGGGCGGGGACGGCCACGTTGTACGGCAGGTTGGCCACCAGCGCCGTCGGCTCGTCGGCCAGGTCGGCCCGCTGCAGCGTCACGATGTCGCGGTTGAGCACGGTCAGCCGGTTGATCTCGCTGTGGGAATGCTCGGCGATGGTCTTCGGCAGCTGCCGCGTGAGCACCGGATCGATCTCCACGGCGGTAACCCTGGCGCCCCGATCGAGCAGGGCCAGCGTCAGGGACCCCAGACCGGGACCGACCTCGAGGACGTGGTCATGCCGATTGACCCCGGACGCCGAAACGATACGACGAACGGTGTTGGCGTCGTGGACGAAGTTCTGGCCGAACGACTTGCGCGGCCTGAAATCCATCTCTTTCGCCAGGTGCCGTATCTCGGTCCGCCCGAGTAGTCGAATAGTCAGCGCGCTCCAATCCTCCCGCTACACACGGGCCACGCGCCCCAACCCTGTCGCGCCCGAGTGACCTCAGCAATCGCGATCTGTTCTTCTCTTGTCGCCAGATCCGCCCTCGGAGCATACCTCAGACCGCCTTG
>JAVRPX010000020.1:0-6217 GCA_032161985.1 Mycobacterium sp. | reverse complement strand
CGCGAAGGTGGGCATCAATTCGATACGCCGCGACCTTCCTGCCGACATCAGCCAGGCCAAGCTCGACGAGACCATCGACGAGCTCAACGCCAACCCCGAATGCACGGGCTACATCGTGCAGCTGCCGTTGCCGAAGCACCTCAACGAGAACGCCGCGTTGGAGCGCGTCGACCCCGGCAAGGACGCCGACGGGCTGCATCCGACCAACCTCGGCAGGCTGGTGCTCAACGAGCCCGCCCCGCTGCCGTGCACCCCACGCGGCATCGTGCATCTGCTGCGCCGCTACGAGGTGGAGATCGCCGGCGCGCAGGCTGTGGTCATCGGCCGCGGCGTGACTGTCGGCAGGCCGTTGGGGCTGCTGCTGACGCGTCGTTCCGAGAACGCCACGGTGACGTTGTGCCACACCGCAACTCGCCATCTGCCTCAGCTGACCCGCGAGGCCGACATCATCATCGCCGCCGCCGGAGTGCCGCACATGGTGACCGCGGAGATGGTCCGTCCCGGCGCCGCCGTGGTCGATGTCGGCGTGAGCCGCGACGACGACGGCAAGCTGGTCGGTGACGTGCACCCCGACGTGTGGGAGGTCGCGGGTCACGTGTCGCCGAACCCCGGTGGCGTCGGCCCGCTGACCCGGGCGTTCCTACTGACCAACGTGGTCGAACGCGCAGAAGCGCTCGCCCGCGCGTGACACTGAAGGAGTTCGCCCGAAAGGTGTTCGGCGGGCAGTGGCCGATCCTGCTGGTCGGCCTGATCATTGTGGCGGCGTTCGCGTTGGTGGTCGCCGGTTACTGGCGACGCGGCGCGCTGGTGCTGGCCATCGGCGTCGGCGTAGCGGCGGCGCTTCGGCTGGCGCTCACCGATGATCGGGCGGGCCTGCTAGCGGTGCGCAGCAGAACCATCGACTTCGTCACGACCGCGACCGTCAGTGCGGCCATGCTCTACGTAGCATGGACGATCGACCCGTTAGGCACCAGCTAGCGAGCCGGCAGCGCGAACAAGTCGGCCCACTAATCTTCTTGCATCGCGTCGTGGATCCGCTTGGCGACAACGGGATCGCCCAGATAGCCGCGGATTCCGTGATGGTTCGGCTCCGAGTTCTTCACATCCGTCTTGTTCTCGATTGTTGGCTCTGCCGGGCGGAGCGGAAAGTGTTGTGTATCTAGCGGATACAGCGAAACAGCATCCAGGGGGTCCATCGCGTTGTACCAAGATCGCACACACTTGGGCGTGTAGTTTGAGCGTTCCGGCGGATCCAGCAACCCCGGAAGGCCTGTTCGGACCGAAGAGACAGCGAGCGGTGCGCCAACCGTGATGAACTCAGGGACCTTCCAGTCGTGCTTGGCGCCTTCGGCCTGCAGCAGGTGATAACTAACGATGGTGCCCAGTGAGTGGCCAACTACGACCGACTCGACCCCCGGTGTCATCGCCTCGATGATCCCCGAGTTGATCTTATTGCGCACGGCAGAATTCCGTAGATACATGTACACGTCGTGGGTCGCCAATGCGATGGTAAGGCCACTGATGGTTGGCGACGATGAGTCCAAGGCTTGCAAGATCGCGCGCACCCAGGGCCAGTTGAGAAACCCTTTCTCGGTTACCGATACATCCCCCGCGGCGGCAACGTCCTGGTCGGTCACATCGAGCTTGGCGCGAACCTGGTCAAGGTAGTCGACCATGAATTCCCTTGCCTCTGCGTCGATCGCGTCACCCTTGAGCACGACATCGGGTGCGTTCTCGTCTGTCACGCCCGCTGCCAGTTGATACAGCGTGTCGCCGTAGTAAGGGAAACGCACCCTGTCGGCACTGATCGGGGGAAGCGGCGGATCGTTGGCGTTCAGTCCGGCGTTGAGGCTGTCGACCCACTCCTGCTTGAGGGCCGCGGCGTCCTTATTCTCTTGGGACCGCCCGTGCACAAAGACGATTTCGCGCGTCATTCTTAATTTCCTCTCTCGTTAACGTTGGTCGTGCAGCTGTTTGAGGCAGGGTTCGTCACAGTCACGGATGAGATCCATACCCGCGGGCTCGAACAGCGTCCAAAGTGACTCACGCATAGTGCGTTTGAGCTTCCACAGGAAATCGTGGTGATTGACTCGGTATCCGGAAAGCAGGTCCCATCCCTGGGACAGCATTGGTGCGAACGGAACCACGCGATGCAGCGGTGCTTCATGGCCGGGAGACAGGTAGCCGCTCAACAGGGCAACGTCGTACAGCACGCCGTTCATCGCGGTGGGAAGTTGTTCGTAGATTTCCTGTATGCGGCCGATATCTTGCCGGTCGTAATACGCATATGCCGCGTAGATCGCCATCGTCGGATCGATTCCGTTGGTCGCCTGCATCCTTCCGACAAGGGCGCGTGACTGGTCTGGGGTCAACCGGAACCTGTTGTATTGCGCCGAAGACGCAGCGACCGCACGCAATTGACGCAGCTCCTGCAGGCGATCGTCGCTGAGCACTACGTTCTCGTTGCCCGGCGACGGTTCATACCCGATATGGACCAGTTCACGGTGGCGCTGGGTAACCTCCGCGATGAACCCTGTGAGGCATGGAATTACAGTGCCCGATCCGTCACCGAAGGTCAGCGCGACCAAGGCGGGTTCGTCCTCAGACGCCTCGCACACGACATGGTCGGAGCCGAACGATTCAACCGTGGGTCCAAAAGCGTCTTCGAGCGTGGCGCCATGAACCCTCACCCCGGTCGACATGGTAAGCGCAGGCAGTGGCGCCAGAAGCTCATCGACGGAGCGCGCAAGTGCTTTCGCGCCGTCGACGTCGGCCGAACGAGCGAACTCCAAGGCCTTGCCGAGCGAGTTGTCGTCATTGATGACCGAGGCGATCAGCGCGTCCGACACCTGCCACAGCGTGATCGCGGCAGGTTCCCTTGAAGCCGTTGTCGCCGAGCGTCTCTGGGGCGGCCGTGCTCGCTCGCTTGAGTGTTTGACGCCCTCAACGCGCACCCTTTCCGCCCACGAATCGGACACCCGCCCGATCCATCTTGGTGGCCCCGACCGGATACTGTCGGCCGGTTCCTGCCGCAGGGTGCCAGCGGGCAGCTGCTGGATACGCAGGCCGACTTCCTCGCGCAGGTACTTGGCGAGTTGCGCCGCGTAGATATAGCGTGCGCCGTCGCCCCCATTCCCGCTTTCGAGGAGCTCGACATCCTCTCCCGACAACGCACCAAGCAGAACGTCGGTGTAGATCCCACCCCCTTTCGTGGCTATCTCACCAGCGGCCTGACCGGCCGTGGTCGCGTGGAACTCATCGACGAGCATTGGCGGGTTTCGCACGTCACTGAGTGGAAACACCGCAACGCCCTCGATCCATTGACTCAGGGCGTCCTGGCCCGGCAACTGGCAGGCATCACTGATGATCACCACGTGAGGCGTCTTTCCCCAGGAAGCGAGTTGAACTGTCGAGACGACGCTGATCGCGTCGTATGAGCGCTCCCCAGCCCTGCTGAGAAACCAGGTAGCGCCGCCTCGCACGTACGCCCCATGTCCGGAGAAGTACAGGACGATCTGATCGACCTCGGCATCGATGAGAAGTTCCACGGCGGTGGAGACGTCGTCAACGCTCACCTCGCCGTCGTCGTCGGTAAGGCAGATTGCAAGGTCTTTGTCGACCGCGCCGAGCTCAGGGTTGGTCGCCCACTCATACATCTGCCGAGCCCCCGCCGCTGCGGCCTCCAGTACCCGCAGACCTCTACCGGTCTTGTTGACCCCGATAAAGACCCCGCCTCGTAGCACCAGGCGTCCCCTTTCGCCTACCTCCGCTCACACAAAGAGGAGTACAGCGTCATTGTCGCCTACCGCTAGTCGGCGTGAGCCTGATTCCCAGTCAAAGTGGCGTGGCGTTAGTCCTAGACAGCGTGAACAGCGCTGCCCACTGTGCGGCGGACAAGTCCCGCGGCAGTGCCTTCGACCCAACCTTGTTGTCGCGCAGCCAGTTGCGAATCGACGTGCGTGGCAGGCGGCGAGCGAGGATCTGCGCGATGCCGTGGCCGCGTCCGGTGAACACCTGATGCACCATGGCTTGATAGCGACGGCGATCGGCGGTCTCGACGAGCGGGTCAGCGCGCCGGCTGATCGTCATGAGTCCACCGTCGACGCTGGGCTGCGGCCGAAACGACGACGCGGAAACCTTTCGCACCAAACCGAATTCGAACCACGGCCACCGTTGGGCGGTCATCATCGTCGCGCCGCCGACGGCCGCTCGGCGACGGGCGACCTCCCACTGCACCAACAGCACCGCATCGGTCCATCCAGGGCCATGGAGGATGCGCCGCAGCATCGCGGTCGTCAGATGAAACGGCAGGTTGCCGACGATGACGTGCCGTGCACGGGGGAGCGGGTATTTCAGGAAGTCGACCTGGACGACCCTGGTTCCGGACTTGGTGCGCGTCACAAGCCGCGCGGCGCGACGGGGTCGATCTCGATGGCCGTCAGTGGGCGGCCGAGGTCCTGCAACGCACACGTCAGCGCGCCGTCACCGGCGCCGACTTCGACAATGGGTTCATCGGTGCGATCGACGGCCTGCACAATCGCGGCAATGAAAGCCGCGATCGTGAAGGAAGTTCTGGCCAAGCTCATGCCGGCCTGAATGAGAATGGGACACAACAACTCCGCGAGTAGCTGGGACAAGCAGCTGTGACGGCGGATGTGTCGACCGTGAGGTGAAATCCGCCGCTAGGCGGTGCGCAACCTCATCGAGGAAACCAACATGGCGGCCACGATAGGGAGGCGGCCGCGAAGGTTCAACCCAATTTCAGCGCGGCGGCGACGATCGGCTTGGCCCACTCGGGCGTCGACGACAGGTCCGGCGGGTCGACGATCTCGCCGCGGTCGAGATGCAACACCAGCACCGGCCGTGGCGCATGCCCGGCCGCAGGGTCGGCGTCCGCGGAGTTGTCGTAGACGCGGAGCTCGGTCAGGTGCGGCAGCAACTGCACCAAGTTCAGCCTGCTGTGCCGCCAGCGGCGCCGGATGCTCGACTCCGGAATGTCGTGGCCGCCGGCTCGCACGCGGTTGCGGACGCGTTCGATGTGCAGGTCAGCACTGGCCAAACCGACATACCAGATGCGCACCTCGAAGCCCTGCGACGCCGCCTCGGACAGCAGCCGCGGCATCGTGCTTCCCCCGAGCGTGGTCTCAAATGCGAAGTCCTTGCGCTCCCGGATCGCCTGCTCGAGCAGCCGTCTGCCCTGCTGCCACGCCGCGGCGTTGGCCCTCACCTGGTCGAGACCCGGGTTCGCCGCAATCAAATCCCGCGCCGCCTCGTCGGGGTTGAAGTAGTCGGCGCCGGACGCGCGGATCATTGCGCCGCCGATGCTGCTCTTGCCCGCGCCGTTGATCCCGGCGAGTACGTACAGGCGCGGAGGTTGGGCCTTGCGGGCCATGCGACGACCGGACTAGCGCTTGGCCGCCTTGACCGCGGCGCGGCCGAGTTGCTCCGGCGTAGCGTCGAACGCGGACGCAATCGCGCTCTTCGATCGCGGCGTCTGCATGCTCTCCAGGAGTTGGTCGAATTGGCCGGAGAGATCGTCGAGTGCGGGCGTGCTCGCCTTCGTCAGCGCTTCGAACTCGGCGTAGGACAACAACACCGCCTTCGGGGTGTTGTGTTTGGTGATCGCGACCGCGCCGCCCAGCGCTGCCTGCTCGAAGATCGTGCCGAACTGGTTCTTGAAGCGGGTGGCGGCGACGGTCGGGACGTCGACCAGCTCGCCTTCGCGGTTACGGAAAGTCAGTGTGGCCATAACAGCCATTCTAGCCGTTATAGCCATTTTGGCCAGTCATAGATATTGCACACCGGGCAATCTTGCCCGCCGTGCAACTTTCACCTACTTTGGTCTACATGACCGAAACACTGGGACTTCGAGAGCGCAAGAAGCTCGGCACCCGCTGGGCGCTCAGCGACGCTGCCTTGGAGCTCGCGTTGGAGCGGGGCCTGGACAACGTCACCCGCGAAGACATCGCCAACAGGGCCGGCGTATCGCTGCGGACTTTCAACAACTACTTCACGGGCAAGTGCGAGGCGGTCGCCTTCCGGCAGGTCGATCGAACGCGGCAGAGCCTCACGGCCTTCCGTGAGCGACCGGCCGACGAGCCGCTGTGGTCGGCGATCACCGAGGCAATGCTTCAGCCGCTGGAAGCCGAGGGTGCCACGGACATGCGGCCGACCCCCGACGAGCTGGCCGTGATCCGGGAGCTCCTGTCCTCCCGGG
>JAVRPX010000019.1:0-4818 GCA_032161985.1 Mycobacterium sp. | reverse complement strand
GCGATTCGCGCTGTGCGAGTTGACATGCTCATTGCCCACCGCCTGTGGGTTCAGGAACAGGTGGCCCGAACGTCGGCGGCGGAAGTTCGCCGGGTGCAGGCCCCAGGGCAGGCGGCCCGGGCGGGGGGCCGCCGGGCGGGGGCGCCGGCAGGGGCTCCCGGTAGGGGTAGCAGCCAGTAGGGCCGGGCAGCGGCACCCCGGGCGGACCGCACCCCGGATCGCGGGGGTTGCCGGTGATCGCGTCGGGCAGAGTCAGATGCGGATCTCCGCCTTGGCCCGTACGCGGAAACGGCACCGGGAGTGCCGGAGTGCCAGGTTGGCCAACTCCGGGGTCGACCAGTTGCGACGGCAACAGCACATTGGGGTCCAGACCCAGATCGGAGAACGCGGCGTCGATGAACGGCTGGGCGAACTGGCCGGGTGCGAGGTTGACCAGTGAGGCCTTGAAGAACGGCCCGGCTCCAAGCACTTCGCCGAACGACATCGCGTACCGCCGAAGCAGATACAGGGTGCGCTGCAGTTCCTTCTTGCGGTTGTCCAGGATCCCCAGCACACCGTTGAGTTTGTCGACGGCCGGTTTGAGTTGCGTCCGGTTGTCGTTGACGAGGCCCGATATCTGGTGTGACACCGCGGTGAGGTTGTTCATCAATGCGTCGACGGACTCGCGTTGCGACAGAAGCTCTGCCAACAGAGCGTTGGTGTTGACGACCAGGCTGGCGATCTGATCGCTGCGCTTCGCCAGCACCGCGGTGACCTTGTTCGCATTTCCCAGCAAGTCGCGAAGCTTCGCGTCGCGGGTGTTCAGCGTGTCGGAGAACCGGGCCACGCCCTCCAGCGCGATCTTCAGGTCAGACGGGGTGTCCTTGAAGGTGTCTGCCAAAGTCGTGAGCGCCGAAGACAACTGCGTGGTGTCCAGAGCGCTAATGGTGGTGGTCAGGTCGCCCAACGCGTCCGGAAGGTCATAGGGAGACTTGGTGCGGTCGATCGGGATGGACCCGGTGAGGCTGCCGTCGCCGCGCGGGGTCAGCTCGAGGAACTTGGTACCGAGCACCGTTTCGGTCTTGATCGCGGCCTCGGTCCGGTCACCCAGTTCGACGCCATCGCGGACCGTGAAGTCCACGAGCACTTTGGTTCCCTCCAAACGGATGTCGGAGACCTTGCCGACGCCGAGGCCCGACACCCGCACATCACTGCCTGCTTTGATGCCGCCGGCCTCAGCGAAGTAGGCGGAGTAGTCGGACGTGCCCTTGATGAACGGAATCCTGTCGTAGGAGAAGACGGCGATGACCAGCGCGACCAAGATCAGGGTCCCGACCACACCCACGGTGACCCTGTTGCGCTCGCCCAGCGGTTTAATTCTGGGTTTCTTAAACGTGATTCGCGTCATTTGGGTGTGCACCGTCCCGAGTCTTGACCGGCGAGTTTGACGAACACAGGCTGACCGCCCTTACCGTTGACTTTGAGAATCGCGTCGCAGAGATAGAAGCCGAAGTAGTCGCCGTAGAGGCCGTTGCGGGCCAGCACCTGATACGCGTCCGGAAGGGTCCTGACCAATTCGTCGACGTAGTCGTGATCGGCCATGATCTGACCCGCGAATCTGTCGGTCTGACCGACGGTGTCCTTGATGGGTTGGCGGGCGGCCGTCAAGAGGTCGGCAACAGAGCCTGCCGCGGCGTTGATGTACGCCGTCCCGGTCGCGATATCGCTCTTGCGCTCGGCCAGTCCCTGAACGAGTTGTGACAGCTTGTCCAGGCCTTCGGAGAACTGATCGTCGCGCGCGGCGAAGGTGCCAAGCACGGTGTCCAGGTTGGAGATGACCTGACCGATGAGCTCATCGCGGCCGGCGAGCGTCGTCGTCAGTGCGGAGGTCTGGGACAGCACTGACGAGATGGTGCCGCCCTGGCCCTGGAACACCTTCAGCAGTTCGCCCGACAGCGCGTTGACCTGGTCGGGATCCAACGCGCGAAACAGCGGGCGGAAGCCGCCGATGAGAGCGTCGACGTCAAGCGCAGGCGACGTCCGCGCCAGTGGAATCGTCTGTCCTGGCTGAAGTTTCCGCACCGAGCCGGGCCCGTCTTCGAGCGACAGGTAACGGTCACCGATGAGGTTTTCGTAGCGCACGGCTGCCCTGGTGCCCTCCGTGAGCTGCAATCCCTTGTCGATCGCGAAGTCGACCGTGACGGTGCCGTCCTTGTGCAGGGTCAGGTCTTTGACCTTTCCGACCTCGACGCCGGCAATGCGGACGAAGTTCCCTCCTTTGAGGCCAGACACATTCGTGAACACCGCGCTGTAGGAGGCACGTGTGTCGAATCGGAACTGTCCGAAGACCGTCACCAAAATGAACATGAAGACGAGGCACATCGCGCTGAACAGCACAACGCGGGTCGCGTTGCGGATGGTTCTCCGTCTCATGGCTGCCCCTCAGCAGGTGGCGGTGGCGCGCCGGGCGGCGGCGGGTAAAGCGGGGTTCCATCCGGCCCGTATTCCGGTGCGCCGTAAGCCGGTGCCCCGGGGTAGGGCGGCAACGGACCCGGTGCCGGGCCGCCGGGGTAACGGATCTTCGGCGGTTCAGGCACCGCCTTGGTGACCGGGAAGTAGTTGGCAAAACCGGGGAAGCCGATGCCGAGATTGGGCCGGATGTCCAGGCCAGTGCCGAATCCCGTGTCGGTGACGAGGTACTTCACCGGGAAGTTCTTGCCGACATCGGGCAGCGAGCCGCAACTCGGCTTGCCGCCAGGCCCGCCCTTTGCGTTGACGATCGGCAGGTTGTCCGGATAGCGGTAAGGATCGTCGCCCATCAGCAACCCGGCGTCCATGATCACGGATTTTCCGTTGCCGCCCAATGCATCTCGCCCGCCATGGTCCAAGAACCACTGGGCACCCTGGAACAGGCACGTGTAGGTCGGCGAATACTTCATGAACAGGGCGGTCGTCGGATCGAGGATGTTCAGCGCGCGCACCAAGTTCGGCTGGTTTCCGCCGATCGTGTTGATACCCGATTGGGAGAACCCGACCGCAGACAGCAGCAGCGCATCGAGCGACCTCGCATTGGTGCTGATCGTCATGCTCGTCGTCGAGAACGAGTCAAGGATCGACAGAATATCTTGCGCCGCATCCGAATACGCCTCGGCGGTCTTACCGAACAACTGCCAGTCTTGCCGAACGGTCGCCATTCTCGGGTTCACGGCAAGCAACACGTTGTTCGCATCGGTGATCGCTTGACCGATGTGATTACCCTTGCCGCGCACCGATTCGGCCACCGCTGACAACACCGAGTTCAGCTTCGCCGGGTCGATCGAGTGCACTACTGCCTGCAGATTCTCAAAGACAGTGTTGACCTCAACAGTCACATTGCGCGAGTGCAGGACGGCGCCCGCCGCCAACGGCGTCGAACTCGGATCGTCAGGCACGATGAGATCGACGTACTTGGCGCCAAACGCGGTGCTGGACTTGATCTCCGCCGCGACATTGCTCGGCAGGTACTGGAAGGGCCCCGGGTCCATCTTCAGATTCAGCTTCGAAAGATCGGTTCCTGCCGCGGCGTCGGCACCGATGGACGTGACTTCGCCTACCTGGACGCCGCGCAACTTCACCTTCGCACCGTTCTCCATGACCAGACCGGCCCTGTCGGATACCAGGGTGAGCGGAACGCTCTCGCGCAGTGTCCCGTTGAACAGCAGAACAGTCAGCGTGGACAGTGCCGCGACCACCAGAAACAGCACTGGAGCCCACCAGATGGGATCGATCCTCCCCCGCCGGGGTGCGTTGTCCATGCCCATCAACCTGACAAGTGGAAGTTGCCGGACTGCCCGTAAACCGACAGCGTGATGGTCAACAGAATGAAAACCCCCGCGGTGATCGAGGTGCGCACCGCTCGGCCGACCGCCTCGCCGACGCCGGCCGGACCGCCAGTTGCGGTGTATCCGTAGTAGGTGTGCACCGCCATCACGGCGGCCGCCATCGACAGCGCCTCCACGAAGGACCACAACAGGTCCGTCGGTTGCAGGAACGTCGAGAAGTAGTGGTCGTATACGCCCCGCGACTGCCCATAGATAATCGTCGTGCCGAACCGGGTCGCCAGGAACGACATCAGGACGGAAACGGTGTAGATCGGGACGACCGCCACCACCCCCGCCACGATGCGGGTGGAGGCCAGATAGGTGACCGGCCGGATGCCCATCACCTCCAGCGCGTCGATCTCCTCGTTGATGCGCATGGCGCCGATCTGCGCGGTCGCGCCAGCACCGATGGTCGCCGCCAGCGCCACACCCGCGGTCGCCGGTGCGATGAACCGGACATTCAGAAATGCCCCCAGAAAACCGGTGAGGGCTTCGATCCCGACGTTGGACAGGGTGTTGTAGCCCTGCACGGCGATCAACGCGCCGGTGGACAGCGTGAGGAATCCGACGATGGCCACCGTCCCGCCGATGACTGCCAGCGCCCCGGTGCCCATCCCCATGCCTGCGATCAACCGCAGCACTTCGGCTGGATAGCGCCTGACGGCGTCGGGAGTAGCCCCGAGCGCCTGGCCGTAGAAGGCCGTCTGCTCGCCCAGCCTGCGGGTCGAGTCGACCAGTCGATTCAAGGTCTCGCTTCCGCGTGCGGAGGCGTCCACTTCGCGGCCAGTCATGGCGCGACCTTCACGCCGAACGCGGTGGCCAGAATGTTGATTAGGAACAAGGCCATGAAGGCGAACACCACGGTCTCGTTGACGGCGTTGCCGACCGCTGTCGGCCCGCCGCCGACATGCAGGCCTTTGTAGCAGGCGATCAGACCGGCCGAAAGACCGAACAGCAGCGCCTTGACGAGGGAAACGAC
>JAVRPX010000018.1:0-6931 GCA_032161985.1 Mycobacterium sp. | reverse complement strand
GTGGATGGGGGAATTGGCGGTCAGGGCCAGCAGGGCCGGTAGCCAGGGACGCAAGTAGTTGCTGACCTGCACCGCGGTTTCCCGGTCAGGTACGCCCACGTGGACATGGCCGGCGCAGACTCCCCGCGTCCCTGCAAGATATTCGAACCTGCTCGCTATCGTGCGGAACCGACGAATGTCTGTGATTGGCAACACGGCCGAACCGAGGACCGGCACGCCCACCGCCAGCAACCGAGCGCCGCACTGCGCGGCAGCGTCGGCGGCCGCCGACCGCATCTCGGCCAGCCCCGTACGTAGTTCGTGCGTGTGCCAGCACACTGGCGATGTGGTCTCGACCTGGCACTGTGTGAACTCCAATTGAAGCCGGACACCAAGCTTTTCAGCCGCCTCGACAACGGCCAGGTTGCACATGAGGGGGTGTCCAGTCGAGGGATCAACGAGCAGAAACTCCTCCTCGACCCCCATCGACAGGTGGTCCCACCCGTCAGGCTCGACGGTGCCGGCCTCGTCGACTTGGTCGGGCCCTGACATGTTGGATCTTCTCCCACCTGTCGCGACGGCAAGCCGGTCAGGCATGGCGCGTGCTCAGTAATCGCACTGATCGCGTATTGACCGATTCCGCATCCCGCAACACCCGGAACCTTTCGAGAATACTCCCGGCTTTCGTAGATCTGCTCCCACAGAAAACACGGTGAGCACCGATCCCAGGGGCAATCACCCGAGGTTCATGGCCATGCTCGAGGACGCGATCGCCACGGTACCGCCCGAGGTGATCGGCACAGGTTTCATCGTGGGAACACCCGAGCAGGTCGCCGCCCGGCTACGAGAGTTCGGGACGCGGGGCTGCGACATGTCGTGCTCGGGCCTCTTTCGGCCTTCATCACGGTGCGGGACTTGGTCTACGCAGGGTGGGCGGTCCGAAGGGTCGCTCGCTCACTGCGGGCGGGATGGTCCGCGCCCGGCAAATCATCAGCTCGGCCGTCGTGAAGCCGCTGTGCCGACCGGCGTGTACGACAACTGGGGGTCTCCGTTAGAAGCAACGACCTGGAAGCAGTTGGGAGAGTGGGTCGGTGCGCTCGGCTAGATCGGGTACTTGTCGGAGTTCGGCAATCTCCGCTTAGAGCAGGGCAACCCCGACACCCGCAGGTCGGCCTCGATCGCCGCCTGCGCCAGCGCCTCGACGAAGTGGCTCTTCCCGGTAGCCGACGCTCCAGAAATCGCCAGGTTCTCGTGATGATGTACCCACTCCAGTGTCATCAACGCGTTCTGGGTGGCCTCCGGAATCGACGACTCTTCCGGCCGCCACGACGAAAACGTCCTGCCGGTCGGGAATTTCGCTGGGCCGAGACCGGAGGCGTAAAATCAGGGGGTCGGGACCATCCAGGCCCCATATCAAGGGGTTAGCGATGTCTGATAAATCTCCTCGGCAAACTATGACCAAGAAGTCCGGTAAGTCCCTGAAGGAGAAGCGCGCAGCCAAGCACGCCAAAGCTGCGCGTGCGTCTTCGACCGAGGCTTTGTTGAATGTCAAGAAGCGCTGAGGCGCAAAAACTTTCACTGGGCGTCCTGGCGCACTCGCGCAAGGCGAACGAGCGTCGCCTGCCTATTCATCCGGCTCATCTCCACAGGATCGATCATCGGTATGCCAGCGGATGTAGCTCGAGCACGGCTATGGCGAGCGCTACGGCGTGGCCGACGGCGAGCTGGCCGAACTCGTGGGTGGAATCAGCGTCGCCGCCGGGCGGGGTCACGAACCTCAACCAATAACGGGACCTCTTACTGAAAGATCCGATCTGATGACTCAGAAGATTTGCTTTGATTGCTTCCATAAGTTGTTCCCTGACAAGCCAATTCGGAAGGTTACGTTGGGTCGGCAATGCGCTGTGTGCAAAGCGCAAACGGATCGAACGGAACAGATGATTCCTGTTGAGGCAGAGGACATTCCGCTGGTTAAGCAAATAGCTCAAGTGCCGCGACGAGTGCTACACCGAACTGAACGGCATGCCGACCGGCGTGTCGCTGTTCGTGTGGCTGCCCGAGGAGCGGGCCAGGTGGGTCGAGATGCGGGCCAAGCGGGACCTGCTGCACCTGGCCGACGGTGGACCCGCGTCCTGCGACGAAGCCAGGATGATGGCGCGCACCAGCATCGCCGATCTCCAGCAGCGCATTGACGAGCTTGTCGGCATGAGGGATGCACTCACCCAGCTGGTCGACACCTGTGATCACCCCCGCGCCGAGCGTGACTGCCCCATCCTGCACGACATCGGAACCGCCGCGAACACAACAACGCCCCACCCGGAAGTGACCGTTATGCGTATCGAGCTGCTCACCTCGCCGGGATGCCCCAACGCCGACACCATCAGAAAAACCCTCACCGACTGCCTGACCAGCCTCGGCATCGACGATCCAATCATCGACCGCGTCGGTCGTTACCCCTCACCGACGGTCCTCATCGACGGCGTCGACGTAATGCGCCCCGCGGCCAAAGCGCAGCCCGGCGATGCGTGTCGACTCGACCTGCCCGCTCCGCAAGACATTCTCGACGCACTACGCCCTCGCGGGCCGCAGCAGGTCCAATCCACGTCACATCCAACGGAGTAACCAATGCCCGACCAGTTTGACGCCCCCCAATCGGTCGCCGCCTCCGCCGAGCAGCTCCCGCCCGCGATTCGCGAACTCCACCGAGCCGTGCTGCGCGGCTTCCGTGAAAGCGGCCAGGTCCATCGCGACGACCTACACCCGACCGCTGCCGCCCTCGGCGTCAACCTCGACAATGCGCTGCACCACCTTGGCAGCGCCGACCTCGTGCACACCGCACCCAACGGACAGATCGACATCGCCTACCCGTTCTCACGCCGACCCACCGGCCACACCGTCCATCTCACCGGCCATCCTCCGGTCGCAGCAATGTGTGTGCGATCGACGCGCTGGGCATCCCGTTCATGACCGGCACCGACGGCGTCGTCGAATCGACTGACCCCACGACCGGCGTGCCGATCGGTGTCCACCGCCGCGGCGATGAATGGACATGGCATCCCGCTACCGCCGTTGTCGTAATCGCACACTCCGACTGCTGCGGAACGCTGGCCGATACCCTCTGCGGATCGATCACCTTCCACACGGACCAGCACCATGCGCAGTCCCACCTCGACAACCATCCCGAACTGCAGGCCACATCGTCGAGCAGGCCGACGCGATCGCCTTGGCCGACTGTGCTTTCCGATCCTTGCTCGCCAGCTGACGGGCTCGCGCCGCCTGTCACTTGCGTGGCCACAGCGAGGGAGCTCTGCACTCCGGAACCGCGAATCGGCTGAAGAGTTATGAGGAGGTAGGCGTCACCCATGTGGTCTTCTCATTAGAAACCGCCAACCTCGATCGAATCCGTAAGACGATGGACCACATCGCGTCTCGTGTTCGGCCGGCCATGGAGTGACCCGCCGCCTCCTGACTTTCGCCCCGCGTAAGACCGGTCATGGCACAAATGTGGTCCACATCTGAGACATTGCCGAACCTGTACGCGCGAACTATGCGCAACGCCGAAACGAACGATTGGGCGCAGAAGTGCGAGTAAGCCGTACCATTTCGTCGATCTCGGCGCATTAGTCCCCGAGCATTACCTCAGCAGGGCCGCCGCGGCCACCGCGACGGGTTCGAAATCCTTTGTCTCCGAGTCGACAAGCTCGAACAGTCGTCGTTTCATGCGTGGGTCCCAGAACCTGCTTACGTGGTTGGCGACCTCGGTAACCGCCTCCTCGGTGGGCAGGTAGGCGAAATGAACGACGATCTTGTTGATCAGCCTGATCTCGGTTGCCTCGTTGTGCGACATGTCAATCCACCAGGCCGACAGCCAGCTCACGGTCAGCGGCCGCTTCGCCATTCAGATGCGAAACCGGATGGGTGAGCGTGACCTGGACGGCCGTCACCTTGTACTCCGGGCAGTTTGTCGCCCAGTCGGAGTTCTCCGTTGTCACGACATTCGCGCCCGTCACCGGGTAATGGAACGTGGTGTACACGACGCCGGTCGGCATCCGATCGGAGATTTGCGCGTGCAGCGTCGTCGCGCCGACTCGGCTGGCCAACGTGACCTCGTCGCCGTCCTCGATACCCCGCACCTCGGCGTCGTGGGGATGGATCTCCAGCACATCCTCTTGGTGCCAGGCGATGTTCGCCGTACGCCGGGTCTGCGCTCCGACGTTGTACTGACTCAGGATTCGGCCCGTCGTCAGGATCAGCGGGAAGCGGCGTGTACTGCGCTCGTCGGTCGGCACGAACGGGGTCGGCACGAACCTGCCAAGGCCCCTGGTGAATGCGTCGACGTGCATGATCGGCGTGCCGTCAGGAGCCTGCTCGTTGCAGGGCCACTGGACGCTGCCCACCTCGTCCAACTTGGCGAAGGACACTCCGGTGAACGTCGGTGTGACAGAGGCGATCTCGTCCATGATCTGGCCCGGGTGGTCGTAGTGCATGGGGTAGCCCATCGCGGTAGCGATCTGGCACACGATATCCCACTCGTGCCTGCCGCTCTTGGGCTTCATCACCGCACGGACCCGGTTGATCCGGCGTTCGGCGTTAGTGAAGGTGCCGTCCTTCTCCAGGAACGACGCGCCCGGCAGGAACACGTGGGCGAACTTCGCGGTCTCGTTGAGGAACAGATCCTGGACCACCACCAGCTCCATCGCACCCAGTGCGGCCAGGACATGCTTGACGTTCGGGTCCGATTGCGCGATGTCTTCACCGTGCACGAACAGGCCCCTGAAGGTGCCCTCGATCGCGGCGTCGAACATGTTCGGGATGCGCAACCCCGGCTCCGCCAACAGCGTTGTTCCCCACAGGTTTTCGAATACTTTGCGCGCCGCGTCGTCCGACACGTGCCGGTAGCCGCTCAGCTCGTGCGGGAACGACCCCATGTCACAGGCGCCCTGCACATTGTTCTGGCCGCGCAGCGGGTTCACTCCGACACCGTCACGGCCGATGTTGCCGCAGGCCATCGCCAGGTTGGCCATGCCCATGACCATCGTCGAGCCCTGGCTGTGCTCCGTCACTCCCAGGCCGTAGTAGATGGCGCCGTTGCCGCCCTGCGCGTACAACCGGGCGGCGGCACGCACGTCCTCGGCAGGCACACCGGTGATCGACTCGACTGCCTCAGGGCTGTTCTCGATGCCCGAGATGAATTGGGCCCACTCGTCGAATCCCTCGCACCGCTCGCCGATGAACGACTGGTCGACCAGGCCCTCGGTCACCACGACGTGCGCCATGGCGTTGACGACCGCCACGTTCGTTCCTGGCTTCAACTGGAGATGATGCTCGGCCTCGATGTGTGGCGAGCGCACCAGGTCGATGCGACGCGGGTCGACGACGATGAGCTTCGCGCCCTGCCGCAGCCGCTGCTTCATTCTGGACGCGAAGACCGGGTGCCCGTCCGTCGGGTTGGCGCCGATCACCATGATGACGTCGGATTCCGCGACGGATTTGAAATCCTGCGTGCCGGCCGACTCGCCGAAGGTCTGCTTGAGCCCGTATCCCGTTGGCGAGTGGCACACCCGGGCGCACGTGTCCACGTTGTTGCTGCCGAACGCGGCGCGGACCATCTTCTGGACGACGTAGACCTCTTCGTTGGTGCACCGCGACGAGGTGATCCCGCCGATCGCTCCCGCGCCGTGCCGCTGCTTGATGTCGAGCATCCGGCGGGCGACGGTACCGATCGCCTCGTCCCACTCGACCTCACGCCACGGGTCCGTGATCGCCTCGCGAACCATCGGGCGCAGCACCCGGTCCGGGTGGGTCGCGTACCCGAAGGCGAACCGTCCTTTCACGCACGAGTGGCCCTCGTTGGCGCCGCCATCCTTGTGGGGCACCATCCGGACGACCTCGTCGCCGCGCAACTCCGCCTTGAACGAGCAGCCGACGCCGCAGTAGGCGCACGTGGTGATCACCGACCGGGAGGGCATGCCCAGCTGGATCACCGACTTCTCCTGCAGGGTCGCCGTCGGGCAGGCCTGCACACACGCGCCGCACGACACGCATTCAGAGTCCATGAACGACTCGCCCGCACCGGGCGACACCTTCGAGTCGAAGCCCCGGCCTTCGATGGTCAGCGCGAACGTGCCCTGGATCTCGTCACACGCGCGCACACAACGCGAGCAGGCGATGCATTTGGACGGGTCGAAGTCGAAATACGGATTGCTGTCGTCGACGACCGCGTCCAGGTGGTTCTCCCCGTCGTAGCCGTACCTGACCTGACGCAGACCGACCGCGCCCGCCATGTCCTGCAACTCGCAGTCGCCGTTGGCCGAACAGGTCAGGCAGTCCAGCGGATGGTCGGAGATGTAGAGCTCCATGACGTTCTCACGGAGCTTGGCGACCTTCGGCGTCTGGGTATGTACGACCATCCCGTCAGCGACCGGTGTCGTGCACGAGGCGGGAGTGCCACGGCGGCCGTCGATCTCGACAAGACATAGCCGGCAGGAGCCGAACGCTTCGAGACGGTCCGTTGCGCACAACTTGGGGACATCGACGCCGGCCATCGCGGCCGCCCGCATGACGGATGTGCCTTCAGGAACGGAGACTCGCATCCCGTCGACCTCGAGCGAGACCGACGCCGGGCCGTCCTTGGCCGGGGTGCCGAAGTCGGGTTCCTTGAGCAGCGTCATGGTTTACCTTCCGTCTTCGCGCTTGCTTGCCGGGCATAGAAGTCGTCTGGGAAATGTTCGATCGCGCTGCGCACAGGCATCGGTGTCAACCCGCCCATGGCGCACAACGAGCCCTCGGGCATCACATCGCAGAGGTCTTCTAGCAGGGCCAGGTTCTCGTCGCGGTGCTCACCCGCCCTGATCCGGTCGATCACCTCAACGCCGCGCACCGAACCCACCCGGCACGGCGTGCACTTGCCGCACGACTCCGCGGCGCAGAACTCCATCGCGAACCGGGCCTG
>JAVRPX010000017.1:0-3300 GCA_032161985.1 Mycobacterium sp. | reverse complement strand
AATTGGGCCTGGGTCATCGTGCTGCTCCTTCCGTCGTTGCGCCCCCGCCGGTTGGATGCTGCGGTTGCCTCGAGGGTGCGGCGACGATGGCGGCGGCGGCGGTCAGCAGGGCGGCGAATCCCAGCAGCGCAGGAGTGACGGTCGCCGCGACGGCGAGGCCACCGACCAGAAGAGGGCCGCCGGCGTCGCCGAGTTCGCGGCCGACTTCGGCCGCACCGAGAGTTTGTCCGAGCCGTTCTTCCGGGGTGGTGGTAGCCAGGTGGGCGAAACCGATCGGGGTGATGAGGCCGACCCCGATGCCGATCAGGACGGCGGCGGTTACCAGTCCGGCGATGCCCGGTATCACCACGGCGCCGCTGCCCACAGCGGTCAGGGCGAGCCCGGTGGCCATTCCGGTGCGGTCGCCGATGCGGCCACGGTCACGGGCGCGTCCGGCGCGGGGTTGGACCAGGGCGGCGGCCGCGGCCAGCAGTGACACGATCGCGCCGGTCGCAAGGGGCCCGAGGCCCCGGCCGGCCCCCTCCACGGGCAGGAACCCCACTCCGACCGACAGGGCGGCGGTGGCGGCGGCCAGCGCCAGGGTCGGCCGCACGAAGCCCGGGCTGGTGAGCCGGCGAGCAAGGTCGGCTACGGTCTGCCGGGTGCGCGGCAGCGGCGGCACAGCAGGCACCACCAGAAGCGCCCAACTGGCAACCACGACACCGAGCAGCGCCAGGGTAGTGAACAGCAGTGGATAGCCGCCGGCCGCAATGAGCACGCCACCGAGGACCGGGCCCAGGGTGTAGCCCAGGCCTTTCCAGGCGCCGTAGCGGCCGAACCCGCGGCCCTGCCCCGTATTTGGGGTAAGCCGCGCGACCAGCACCCCGGCGGCCGGGGAGAACGCGGCCGCGGCGGCGCCTTGACCGAACCGGGCCAGCCCGACCCATGCGGGATTGCCGGCGAGCACGAACGCGGCGGAAGCGGCGGCGAACGCGAGCAGGCCACCGAGCAGGACCGGACGGGCGCCAACGCGGTCGGCCAACGACCCGAACACCGGTTTGAGCAAAACCTCGGCACCGTCATAGACGGCCAATAACACGCCCAGGGCCAATAGCGACGCGTGTTGGCCGTGGGTGTAGCCGCCGAGGCTGGCGGCGATGCTGTGCGCACCGAACGCGGTCACAAACCCGGCCGCATACAACGGCAGCAAGCGTCCCGGGGCGCTAATGCGAACGGAGGCAGTCGGTTCGGGCGTGGTCACTGGTTCGCCGATTCGGCAGTGTCGGCGACGGTCAGCAGCGGCCGTACTAGCCGGATGTCTTCGGCGCGTCGCAGCAGCCGCACCAGGACCGGGCGTGTCGCCCAGAATCCGATCACACTCACCGCGTTGCCGACTGCGAGCCCGGCCAGTGCGTCGCGGGTGTAGAGGGCGCCGATGTAGACACCGGCGAACGCCATCACCGCGGCCGCGAGCAGGGCCACGGCCCCGAGTCGGTCGCTGACCAGCCACAGACCCGCAGCGATCGCGCCGGCCAGCTGGACCAACACCAGAATGCCCGGCAGCACCGCATAGGGGCGCGGCCCGTGGATTGCGGAGACGATCGGCTGGTTGATCGCGACCGCTGCCAGAGCGCCCAGCGGCGCCCATACCGCCGCCGCCAGCACGGTCAAGTCGGCCCGACGCCGCGCGATCCACCAGCCCGCAAGCAGCAGCGCGGCCAATATCACGACCGCATACTCGGCGTAGCCGATTACGACCGGATGCAGCCACGGTGTGTCGCGGGCGAACTCGTTAATCCGCAGAAACCACCGCGGATCAGGGTCGGGTGTCAACTTCGAAGTCCTCCGGTGTGCATGATGGCGCCTTCACATCTGGTGCAGCGCGGTGAACACCCGCTCGGTGTAGTCGGCCAGCCGTTCGGTGCAGCCCTTGAGCTGCTGGCCCGCCTCGGCGGCGGCGGGCGCGCCGAAAACGTCGCGCGCCGACAGTTCGCGATGCCAGCGGCGCAGCCGCTCCAGGCTGTGTTCCTCTTCTTCGAGTTCGGCCATGGTGAACTTGGCGATCCGGATCTCCTTGTCGATCTCAGCGTCGAATTTGGCGCAGTCGGCGATGAACTCGGCCCACTCCTCTTCCCGCTCCGCGCTGAACAAGGCCTCCAGCCGGGCAGCGTCTGGTTCGTCGCGTCCGGCTGCGGTCAACACGGTCACCTCGCCCTCACCGCGCTCGGCGAGCGCGACGGTGCGGGCGATCCCGTCGGCGAACACCGGCGCATCCGGCACCGCCCACACGCCCTGCCCCAACAAAACGGCCCCGGCCCGGCGCAGCTCCCGCCAGACCGCCACCCGATGCCGCGACGGGTCCGCAGGCACCCGCACCACCAACACCAACCACGGCACCGACATGTCCATCACATCGACTAATGTATCAGCGGTTACAGTGCTCCTGTTCACGCCACCGGGCATTACCCCGGGTACGCCCTGACCGCCAGACCTCCCCGCAATCAGACGTCCCGCACGCCGCATGGCGTGCCCCACCGAGAGCAGCGTCCATGATCAGCTACCTGCAGGCCGTCGTGATCGGCCTCCTACAAGGTGTCACCGAACTGTTCCCGGTCTCCAGCCTCGGGCACTCCGTGCTGGTGCCGGCGTTCCTCGGCGGAAGCTGGGAAACCCTGGTCACCCAGTCGGCAACCTCGACCAGCGAAACCAGCCCGTATCTGGCCGTCATCGTCGCCCTGCACGTCGCGACCGCACTGGCCCTGATCATCTTCTTCCGATCCGATTGGGTCCGCATCATCCGCGGGTTTCTACGCACCATCCGGCCCAGCATCGCTGCCCGCCGACTCGTCACCACCGACGCCGACGAACGCCTCGCCTGGCTACTCATCATCGCCACCATCCCCGTCGGCATCACCGGACTGGCCCTGGAACAAACCTTCCGCACCCTGTTCGCCAAACCGCTGGCAGCCGCCATCTTCCTCACCATCAACGGACTGATCCTGCTGGCCGGCGAAGCGCTGCGCCGCCGCGCCCCCACAGACACCGACGACCTGGACGGCGCTGACCAAGCCCACGGGCCCCACTTGGTAGCCGACCCGCCGCCCGCCACCAGCAGCTCCGTCGTCGAGGCCGACCCAGCGCCGACGACACGCCGTCTGGCCACCCTGCACTATGGCGAGGCCGCCATCATCGGGTCGTTTCAGACGTTCGCCCTGCTCGCTGGGATCAGCCGCTCCGGCATCGCGATGGTCGGTGGCCTGGCCCGCGGCCTGTCCCACCGCGACGCTGCCCGGTTCTCATTCCTGCTCGCCACCCCGGTCA
>JAVRPX010000016.1:0-2749 GCA_032161985.1 Mycobacterium sp. | reverse complement strand
CATGCACGGCAGCCCATTCCACGACGACAGGCATGTGCTCGATCGGCACTCCCCGCACAGAATGCAGGGCGGCGCCGACCAGAACGGACGGTTGGGCGGCGACTTGCTGCCGTAACGCCTCGACGCGTTGGGCCCACCGGTCGCCGGTGCCGTCGCCGAACCGCTGCTGAGGGCCCGCCAGCGGAGAGCCGTCTGGCCCGGCACTCAGATAGCAGGTATCGAGCAGCGTGACGCGGATGCCTGCGGCGGCGGCACCGTCAATCACCGCAAGTCCCATCGCGTTGGGCTCGGCATAGTGGGTGCCGCCGGAATCGTGGTGCACATAGTGGAACTCGCCGACCGAGGTGATCCCGGCGAGTGCCATCTCGGCGTACACCGCGCGGGTGAGCCGCCGGTAGCGATCGGGGTTCAGCCGCTCGGCGGCGCGGTACATCAGGTCACGCCAGGTCCAGAACGATCCACGGTCGCGTTGGGTGCGGCCGCGCAGCGCCCGGTGGAAGGCGTGCGAATGCGCGTTGGCCAGGCCAGGAATGACCAGTCCGCGCAACCGGTGTGAGCCAGGCTGCGCGGTGGTGTCGGTGTCGGTCGCGGTGATCCGGCCGTCGCTGACGCTGAATAGGACGCCGTCGGCCACCGAATCGCCGCCGAGCCAGGCGTGTTCACACCACCACCTGTCCGTCACGGTGTCACCCAGTCGGCCATGACGTCGGCCAACGCCACCGCCCCCGCATTGCAGTCGCCTGACTCAGCGAACTCCGTCGGTGAATGCGATACCCCGGTTGGGTTGCGTACGAACAACATTGCGGTCGGGACGACGGGGGATAGGATGCCTGCGTCATGACCGGCCTGCGTCGGCAGCACCGGGATGTCGCCGAGGTAGGCCAGCGCCCGTTGCAGCCGGGCCCTCGGGCCCACGGGAAACTCCACGATCGGCGTGACCGACTCAGTGGTCACCCCGAGTTCGATACCGTCGGCAGTGGCGTGCTGCCGCGCTTCGGCGGTGATCTTGTCGACGAGCGAACGCAGCGTTGCCTCGTCGGCGGCGCGGGCATCGAGCCATGCGTGCACCGACGACGGAATCGCGTTGGCCCCATTGGGTGCGACGATGACCTTGCCGAACGTCGCAACCGCTTCGTGAGCGGCGGCCAACGACCGCGCCGCGTGCACCGAAGACGCGAACGCGAGCATCGGGTCATGCCGATCCGCTAGGCGGGTGGTTCCTGCGTGGTTCGCCTCGCCGCAGAACGTGAATTGCCAGCGCCCGTGCGGCCAGATGGCCGAGGCGACGGCGATCGGACGGTCGACGAGATCCAGTGCACGCCCCTGCTCGACGTGCAATTCGACGAAGACACCGACGCGATCGGCCAGCCGCGGATCGGCGCCGAGATGCTCGGGCCTGCGACCCGCCTTCGTCATCGCCTCGGCGAGCGTGACGCCGTCGTAATCGCGTAGCCCGCAGGCTTTCTCGGCGCTCAACGCACCGGTGGAGAGCTGGGAGCCGATGCACGCCACGCCGAATCGCGCCCCCTCCTCGTCGGAGAACGCGACGACCGCGACGGGGATCCGCGGCACGACGCCGCGCTCGCGGACGATGTCGATGGCCGCGAACGCGGACACCACACCCAGTGGCCCGTCGAAGGCGCCACCGTCTGGCACCGAATCCAGATGGGAGCCGGTTACGAACGCGCCGGTCGGGTCTCCGGACCAGCCAGGCGGCATCCACCACGCCCACAGATTGCCGTTGCGGTCCTCCTCGACATCCATGCCGCGTTTGGCGGCGCATCCAGCGAACCACTCACGCAAGGTCAGATCGGCGTCGGACCAGGCGTAGCGGCGGTAGCCGCCGGTCGGGGTGTGCCTGCCGACGTCCAGGATCGTCGGCCAGAGGGTGTCGAACGCCGTCACGCGTTCTCCCGCATCGGAATTCGTACGCCGCGCTCTTCGGCGATCTCGGTTGCGTGTTCGTAGCCGGCGTCGGCGTGGCGGATCACGCCCATGCCGGGATCGTTGGTCAGCACCCGCGCGAGTTTCTGCGCGGCCAGGTCGGTGCCGTCGGCGACGGTCACCTGACCCGCGTGAATGGAGCGGCCCATCCCGACCCCGCCGCCATGGTGAATCGACACCCACGTCGCGCCGGACGCCGTGTTGACCAACGCGTTGAGAAGCGGCCAATCGGCGATCGCGTCGGAGCCGTCGAGCATCGCCTCGGTCTCCCGATAGGGCGAGGCCACCGAGCCCGAGTCGAGGTGGTCGCGGCCGATCACGATCGGGGCGGACAGCTCGCCGGATGCCACCATCTCGTTGAACTTCAACCCCGCGAGATGACGCTCCCCGTAGCCGAGCCAGCAGATGCGCGCGGGCAGCCCCTGGAATTCGACCCTCTCGCCTGCCATCTCGATCCACCGGCTGAGGTGCTTGTTGTCCGGGAAGAGTTCTAGGATCGCCCGGTCGGTGGCAGCGATGTCCTTCGGATCACCAGAGAGCGCCGCCCACCGGAACGGGCCGAGGCCCTCTTCGAACTGTGGCCTGATGTAGGCGGGGACGAAGCCGGGGAAATCGAAAGCCCGGTCGTATCCGGCCTTTCGCGCCTCGTCGCGGATGGAGTTGCCGTAGTCGAACACCTCCGCGCCGCGGTCCTTGAATCCGACCATCGCCGCGACGTGCTTGGCCATCGACGCCCTCGCCTGCTCGGTGAAGTAGACGGGATCCTTGTCCGCCATCTTCTTCATGTCGTCGAAGTCGATGCCGA
>JAVRPX010000015.1:0-7594 GCA_032161985.1 Mycobacterium sp. | reverse complement strand
TACCAGCATCCGCCGGGGATGACATGGATCGACGCGCTGTACTTCACCACGGAGACCATCGCCACCGTCGGGTACGGCGACTTCAGCTTCATGCACCAGCCCATGTGGCTGCGGATATGGGGCATCGGGTTGATGTTCGCCGGCGTGACCACCACCGCGATCCTCGTCGCGTTCGTCGCCGATCTGCTGCTGTCGCGACGCCTCGCCCAATCGGCCGGTCGCCGCAAAGTGCGGCACCTGCGCCACCACGTGATCGTCGTCGGTCTCGGCTCGTTCGGCATCCGGGTGGTCAGTGATCTGACGGCCGCAGGCTATGACGTGGCCGTCATCGAGTGCGACGACGACAACCGCTACTTAACGACGGCGGCCCTCCTCGACGTGCCGGTGATCTTCGGCGATGCCACGCTGCGCCAGACGCTGGAATCGGCCCGCATCGACGAAGCCCGCGCGGTTGCGGTGCTGACCCAGGACGACATCGTCAACATCGAGACCGCCGTCGTGCTTAAGGAGATGCTCGGGCACCGCACCCTACCGGAGGTCCACCGACCCGACGTTCCGATCGTGCTCCGGGTTTATGACCGCACGCTCGGCGCAGCGGTCGCACAGCGCTTCGGGTTTGAAAACGTCCGCTCCACAGTGGAACTCGGCGCACCCTGGTTCATCGGCGCGGCACTGGGTCTGCAGGTGCTCGGCACCTTCTCGGTCGGCCACCGCTCGTTCATGGTCGGCGGCGTGTACGTCAAGCTCGGAAGCGAGCTGGACGGCATGCGGATGGCCGACCTGTCGACCCAGACCCGCGTCATCGCGATCACGCGGCCAGGGACAGCCACTCGGCTGCACCCCCGGCGCGACACCAGGCTCAGCGCGGGCGACACCGCCTACCTGGTCGGGCCGTACCGGGAACTGCTAGACACCCTGCGCAAGGGCCAGAGTGCCCAGCAGTCCGACTTCACTGATCCAGCGACGACAGGTTGAACCCCGTACGGCCGTCTCATATCCGGCCTGCGCGCAGCTTGTCCAACATCCGACGATCCCGCTTCGTCGGCCTACCCGCACCGCGATCGCGGGCTGCCACCGCAATCGTCTCTGCGGGCGCGGGTTTGGGCGTTCGATCGAGGAAGCACGTCGCTGCGTCAGCCGCACCCACCCGCTTCTGAATCACCCGCACCACCTCGACTACCCGCGTGGTCTGACCGACCCGTGCGCGCACCTCGTCGCCCGACGACACCGTGGTGGCCGGCTTCGCGGGTCGACCGTTGACCCGCACGTGCCCACCCCGGCACGCCTCGGCGGCGTCCGATCGGGTCTTCACGAGGCGGACCGACCAAAGCCACCTATCCACCCGGGTCGACTCCACGCTTTCCATCTTGGCCCGATTGACTACCTTATCGTTACCTTATCTATCCCTTATTTTTCTTAGAAACTCGTGTACGGTGGGGTCCCGAGCGGACGCACAGCAGCGACGGAAGGAACCCGACATGCATCACTCACCTGCACGGATCGTCCTGGTCACCGGCGGATCGAGGGGCATCGGCGCGGAGGTCGCGCAGCAACTCGCCCTCGCTGACACCCACGTCGTCGTGAACTACCGCCAGAGGGCGGAACGCGCGGAAGCCATCGCCGAAGGCATCCGCAGCGCGGGCGGGTATGCGTCGACGCTCGGCGCCGACATCGCTGATGAGGCCGAGTGCGCGGCGATGATCGACACCATCGCGACTCGCTTCGGGCGATTGGACGCCTTGGTGCTCAACGCGTCAACTGACCTCGAGTCGAAGATCGACCCCGGATACGCGATGCGCCTCAACCGCGATGCCCAACGGCGCCTTGCGCGGATGGCGGTGCCGCTGATGCCGGTCGGCGGACGCATTGTTTTCGTGACCAGTCACCAGGCCCACTTCTTTCCCCACAAGGCTGTGCCGAAGGGTTATACGGCCATCGCCGCGAGCAAGCGGGCGGGCGAAACCGCGCTGCACGCAATGCGTTCGGAGTTCCGCCGCGCTGGTGTGCACCTCACCGTGGTCTCCGGCGAGATGGTCGATGGCACGTTCGCCGGAACGATCGTCGACGCGGCCAACACTCCGAACCCGCTCGGCATCATGTTTGCCGGCGGGACCGACTATCGCATCACCGCCTAGCGGAGGCCGTAGTCGCCTTCACTGTCCCAGCGACGACAGGTTGAAGCCCGCGCCAGTGGGATCCGCCACGGCAGCGAGTCGGCCGTAGGGGGTGTCCTCGGCGTCGCGGATCACCGTGCCGCCGTTCTCCTTGACCAGCTGCACGGTCTTGTCGACGTCATCCGCGCCGAGAAAGAAGACCCAGTTCGACGGCACACCCTCGGGCAGGTCCGTCGTTCCATCCATCACACCGAGCAAGGCGTCACCGTCGAAAATTGCTGTGCTGTACCGGAATTCGTCGGTATCGGAGACGGCATACGTCTGCCAGCCGAACACCTCGCGGTAGAAGTCGAGCGCCTTGCCGTAGTCGGTGGTGGTCAGCTGGAAGTAGACCGGTGCACCAGCCTCGTTGATCACCTCGAAGCCGTTGTGGCCGTTCGGCTGCCAGAGCCCGAAGAACGCACCGGTCGGATCGGTCACTGTGGCCATGTGGCCCTTGCCCTTGATCTCCATAGGCTCGGAGCAGGCGGCACCGCCCGCCACGGTCGCCGCCCTAAGGGTGGCGTTGATGTCGGCGGTGTGCAGATACGTGGTCCAGCCGTCGGGTGTCCGGAACTGCGGGTCATTGCCCATCAATCCGGCCACCGGGTGGCCGTCCTTGGACGCGGTCACGTAGCCGCCGTATTCGGGGCCTGCGGATTCGAACGTCCAGCCGAATACCGTGCCGTAGAAGTCCTTGGCGCGGTCGAGGTCAGACGTCAGCAGGTCGATCCAGGTTGGAGCGCCGAGAGGGGCGCGGTCACGAGTAGCCACGATGGTCTCCTTGGGGACGGTGGGTCAGTCACCGATACCGACCGCCCTTGCCCGGAAAACTCATCGCTCGACCCCGAGGACCCGCATGGCGTTGTCCTTGAAGATCAGCGGCACCGCCGCCGGGTCGACGTCCAGCGCCTCGAAATCGCGGCGCCACCGGTCCATCTTGATGTACGGGTAGTCGGTGCCGAACAGCACTTTCGTACGCAGCTGACGGCTGATTGCCCGCACCAGTTGTGGCGGGAAGTACTTGGGCGACCAGCCGCTCAGATCGACGTAAACGTTCGACTTATGGGTCGCGATCGCGATCTGCGAGTCCACCCACGGCACCGCGGGGTGGGCCATCACGATCGTCAGCTCAGGGAAGTCGGCGGCGACGTCGTCGAGCAGCATCGGGTCGGAGTAGCGCAACTTGATGCGATGTCCACCGGGCAGCCCGCTGCCGATGCCCGTCTGCCCGGTGTGAAACAGCGCGGGCACACCCGCCTCGGCGATCGCCTCGTAGATCGGATAGAAGCGGCGGTCGTTCGGCTCGAACGCCTGCATGCTCGGGTGAAACTTGAAGCCCTTGACGCCATAGTCGCGGACCAGTTCATGGACGCGGTGCACCGCGCGTCTCTCGTGCCACGGGTCGACGCTGCCGAACGGGATCAGCACGTCGTTGTTGCGGATCGCCCCGGCGACGAGGTCGTCGACCGAGTTCGGTTCATGCCGCATGCCCGTGCGCGCATCGATGGTAAACACCACCGCGGCGGTGTTGTGTCGCCGGTACTCGTCTGCCAGCCCGTCGACGCTCGACAACGCGCCGGGCCCCATCTTGAAGTACTGCCCTACGGCCTCGACCAGTTCGTCGTCGTAGGCCTTGTGGCCGTGACCGTCGACCTCGACATGGGTGTGGATGTCGATCGCGGCGACGCGGTCGAAATCGATACCGTATTCGTACTTTTCGGCTGGCATTTCCGCAGTCTAAAGCGACCTCTCGCGACGGTTGACCAACGGGCGAAGGTACGACGGGTCGGCCTTGCTGCGCGACGGTGCGCCGTTGCCATCGATGTCCGGAACCTCGGCGAATGGCAACGGCATCGTCGGGACCATGCCCGACCATTCGATGATGTTGGTCCGCACAGCGATCCGCCACGCTCCCTCACGCCGTTGCAGCCGGTCGAGGTAGCGCCCGCCTGCGATCCAATTGGTGTCGTCGCGGTTGCGCGCGGCGAACAGGTAATAGGTCTCGGTGTGTGCGGTGTCGCCGTCGATCTCGCAGGTGTGGTTGAGAAGGTTGTGGTGCGTCGCGACCTGTCCGCGCTCGTGCATGGCCATAGCCCAGTCGAAGAGAGGGGCCGGACCGCCGACGAAATCACCCGCCGCGACGACCGCGTCCGGATGAAACGCGGACAGGAACACTTCCCGGTCGAAGCGGTCCATGCCGCGGCTGAAGCGCGTCAGGCAGTCGAGGATGTCCTGCCGGTCCAGTAGGAGGTCGATCCGCGCCACGCGATCATCGTCCATGGCAGGCCCGTGCGATCGGACGCCAGATCGGCGCTCCACGTTCGCCGCGTAACGATGGGATGACCTTGCCGTCGACATCGGTAATCCCGTAGTCCCGCGCTACCTCCGCGGTGATGAAGCTGCCGCCCGACCGCGTCATCACGTCCGGGTCGGCTGCCAACGCCGCGATCACCCGGCCGGGAAACTCGGGCGAGCAACCCACGGCGGGGTCCGTGACTGTCTGCTTCGCCATCTCGGGGCTGCGCCCCAGGTTGCGCCGGGCCCGCTCGGTGAAGGTGAGACCTTGCCACAGCGACAGCGACGCGACGTTGTACGACTCGAGTTCGATGGCCATGTCCCGCGCCATCCGGTCGACGGCCGTCTTGCACATCCCGAAGACAACGCCATACGTGTAGGTCACCGCGGCATAACCGGAGATGGCGACGACTAGTCCCGACTTCTGCGGAACCATCATCGTCGCCGCATGCCGCGCCGCCACATAGTTGGACCGCACGCCGACATCGACCATGTCCCAATGGCTTAGCGGTTTCTCCCAGAACGGTCCCGGTTCGGTCAGGCTCTCGGGAAGAGCGAACGCGTTGTTGACGAGGATGTCGAGTCGGCCCTGCTCGCGCTGGATCTGGCCGAACAGCGCTGCCACCTGACTGTCATCGGCATGGTCGACGTGGACGGGGACTCCCTTGCCACCACGGCCGTCCACCTCATGCGCGGTTTCGCCCACAGTGCCGGGCAGCTCATGCGCGCCCGGTGTCACGGTGCGGCCGGTGACATAGACGGTGGCCCCCTCGGTCCCCAGCGCCAACGCGATGCCCTTGCCGATACCCCGGCTGGCACCAGTCACCACCGCGACTTTGCCTGTTAGCGAGCCCATTCCGTGCCCTTGCCGAAGAACGTCTCGCTGTGATCGCCGACGGACCTGCCGGTGTAGTGATCGGCACTGAAGGGAAAGCCCATCAGGCCCTGCGACCAGTCGATCGACCGGCCGAGGTCCTGATACCAGTCGTAGAGCATCGTGCGTTGCCCGATTCGCCAATGGGCCCCGCGCTTGTCCATCCGGTCGAGATAACGCCCACCGATGACGGTGTCACGGTCGCCGTCGTCCGCGGCCAGTCGGTGGTAGGCGGTCACGTGGGTTTCAGCGAGAGCAGTTTCGCCGCGGCACTCAATCACGGTCTGCCCCAACACATGCTGGGTCACCGGAATGGCCGGCGAACCGGGCACCACCCACGCGAGATATTCGTCGAAGGATCCCGCAAACATGCCGAGATCGATCGTCGCATCCGGCCAGAAAGACCCGCCGATGAGCCGGGCGTCACGTCGGTCCTCGCCGCGAGCGAGCCGCGCGATACAGTCGCGGATCTCCTCGCGATCGAGTAAGGCCGTCAATTCCTCTGTGCTGACGTCCATTTCGGTGGAGCTACTGCGCGGCCCCCTCAGGTGCGTACCCGAGGGTGCCCTTGATTTCCAGGTACTCGTCGAAGCCGAACTCGCTCCACTCGCGGCCGTTGCCACTCTTCTTGTAGCCGCCGAAGGGCGCATTGAGGTCGAAGGCATGGTTGATCGCCACCGAACCGGCACGGATCCTGCGTGCCACCGCACGCGCCGCCTCCAAGTCGGCCGCCGATACATAGCCGGCCAGCCCGTAGTCGGTGTCGTTGGCGATTTCGACGGCCTGGTCGACGTCGTCGTAGTCGAGGATGCACAACACCGGTCCGAAGATCTCCTCGCGCGCGATTGTCATGTCATTGGTGACGTCGGCGAAGACGGTGGGCCTGACGTAATAGCCGGTGTCCAGTCCGTCGGGTCGCCCCGGGCCGCCGGCAACCACCGTCGCGCCCTCGTCGATGCCCTTTTGAATCAGACCCTGGATCTTGTCGAACTGTGCCTTGCTGGCCACCGGTCCGATGGCGGAGCTGTCGTCGAGGTCGCCGATGGTCACCTGCTCGGCGGCATTCCGCGCGGCGGCGATGGCTTCGTCCTTACGGGACTTCGGCACCAGCATGCGCGACGGCGCGTTGCAGCTCTGACCCGAGTTCGGCATCATCGCGGCCACGCCGGTTGCGACGTTCTTGGCGAAGTCCGAGTCGTCGAGGACGATATTCGGGCTCTTGCCGCCAAGCTCCTGGGTCACCCGCTTCACCGTCGCTGCGGCGTTGCGCGCGACGTCGATGCCTGCGCGGGTCGAACCGGTGAAGGAAACCATGTCGATATCGGGATGGCTCGACAGCGCGACGCCCACACCTGGACCGTCGCCGTAGACGAGGTTGTACACGCCCGCCGGAACACCCGCTGCGTCCATGACCTCGGTGAAGATCTGAGCGGAGTACGGCGCGACTTCGGAAGGCTTCAGGACCATGGTGCAGCCGGTCGCCAGCGCCGGGTACACCTTGCAAGCGATCTGGTTGATCGGCCAGTTCCACGGCGTGATCAGGCCACACACGCCGATCGGCTCCTTGATCACCAGCGTTGCCCCGCGCGGCTCCTCGAAGGCGTAGTTCTTCAACGCGTCGATGGCGTTGTTCAGATGGCCGAGGCCGAGGTAGACCTGGACGCCGGAGGCCAGCGAGGGTGGCGCCCCCATCTCCTCGTTCACCGCGTCGCCGAGGTCGGCGGACCGCTTCTGGTATTCGGCGAGGATGGCCTGCAGCAGGTCCAGGCGCTCTTCGCGGCTGGTCTGCGACCAGGTGGCGAACGCCTTGCGTGCCGCCTTCACTGCCTTGTCGACGTCGGCCGCCGTGCCGAGCGCGATCTTGCCGGAGACCTGCTCGGTGGTCGGGTTGTCGACGTCCAGGGACTTCGGCTCGATCGGATCGACCCACTGGCCGTCGATGTAGAACTTCAAATATTCGCGCATGGCTCCACCTTTCCTTAAACCCTTCCCTACTGAGTTCCTTCTGCGTACCAGGTTCTGAATTCGTCGTACTTCGGCATCTCCTCCGAGTTGGCCTTCGGGTCGATGCAGACGTGCACGACGGCGGTCTTGCCGCTGGCGTAGGCCCGCTCGATGGCAGGGCCGATCTCGTCTTCCTTTTCGACATACTCGCCGTGGCATCCGAATCCCTCGGCGATCTTGTCGAACCGCACGTCCTTGCTCCAGTGCACGCCGGGCTGCGGCGACGGCTGCTCGAACGTGCGCTTGTAGACACCGACCTCGAGTC
>JAVRPX010000014.1:0-3881 GCA_032161985.1 Mycobacterium sp. | reverse complement strand
GGTGCCGCTGATCGCGGTCGCCGCGAAGGTGGACTGGCCGCACTTCTGGTCACTGATCACCAGCCAGTCGTCGACGACGGCGCTCGTGTTGAGCCTCGAGACCGCGGCGGCCAGCACGACGGTGTGCGTGCTGCTTGGCGTGCCGATGGCGCTGGTGCTGGCCCGCAGCGACTCCCGGCTGGTGCGGCTGGCCAGGCCGCTCATCCTGCTGCCGCTGGTATTGCCGCCGGTGGTCGGCGGGATCGCGCTGCTGTATGCGTTCGGTCGGCTCGGGCTGATCGGGGAGTACCTCAGCGCCGCGGGCATCCAGATCGCTTTCACGACAACGGCAGTGGTGCTGGCGCAGACCTTCGTGTCGTTACCGTTCCTTGTCATCGCGTTGGAAGGCGCCGCCCGCACGGCCGGAGCCGACTATGAGGTGGTGGCCGCCACGCTCGGAGCCCGGCCGACAACGGTGTGGTGGCGGGTGTCGTTGCCGCTATTGGCGCCGGGCCTGATCTCCGGCGCGGTGCTGGCGTTCGCGCGGTCATTGGGTGAGTTTGGCGCGACGCTGACCTTCGCAGGCTCCCGTGAGGGCGTCACCCGAACGCTGCCGTTGGAGATCTACCTGCAGCGCGAAAGCGACCCCGACGCGGCCGTCGCGCTGTCCCTGCTGCTCGTCGCGGTGGCCGCCGTTGTCGTCGTCGCACTCGGCAGCCGCCAGATCCGGGGCACCAATGCCTGGTAGCCGGTCATGACCGGGGTTACGCTGCAGGCGGTCGTCGAAAATCGAGGCGTCGACATCGAATTCAACGTCGCGGCCGGCCAAGTGCTGGCCGTGCTTGGCGCCAACGGCGCGGGCAAGTCGACGGCCCTGCATGTGATCGCGGGGCTGGTGCGCCCGGACCGCGGCGTCGTGCGCGTCGGACAACGCGTGCTGACCGACACCGCGGCGGGAGTTCACGTCGCTACCCACGATCGCCGCGTCGGCCTGCTGCTGCAGGACCCGCTGTTGTTTCCGCACCTGAGCGTCACCGCCAATGTGGCGTTCGCGCCGCGCAGTTCCCGTGCGGCGGCGACACACTGGCTCGCCGAGGTCGATGCGGCCGGACTCGGCGACCGGATGCCGCGGCAGTTGTCGGGCGGGCAGGCTCAGCGGGTGGCATTGGCCAGGGCGCTGGCCGCGAAACCCGACGTGTTGCTACTCGACGAGCCGCTGGCCGGGCTGGATGTCGCCGCGGCAACTGCGATGCGCAAGGTGCTGCGAGGCGTGCTGGCCCGTGACGACCGCTCCGCGGTGCTGATCACCCACGACCTCCTCGATGTGCTCACCCTGGCGGACCGGGTGCTGGTGTTAGAGGCTGGGCGGATCGCCGAATCAGGTTCGACTGCAACGGTTTTGGCGACACCGCGCAGTCGGTTCGGCGCACGCTTTGCCGGTGTGAACCTGGTCGGCGGTACCTCGGACGCCCAAGGCGTGCTGACGACGCAGTGGGGGACGACGTGGCACGGCACCCCCGGGCCCGACATGGTGGCTGGCGAGTCGGCAGTAGCCCTTTTCAACCCGGCGGCGGTCGCCGTGTACCGCGACAAGCCACACGGCAGCCCACGCAACACCGTCGAGGTAACGGTCGCCGAACTCGACGGCCGCGGACCCGTGATAAGAGTGCGTGCCGACGAGCAGCCCGACGGTGCGCCCGGGCTCGCCGCCGACATCACCGCCGAAGCCGTGGCCGACTTGCGACTGGCGCCAGGCGATCGCGTTTACTTCTCGGTGAAGGCCCAAGAGGTCACGGTCCATCTGAGCCCGTAACGGTGCGGTTCGCCGGTGCGATCAACGGTCTGAATGACCATTAGCCACGGGGGGCCAAGTGGGTTCGATCACCTCGCGCGACGCGCGGGGACCTTTTTATGCCAGCAAACGCACTTAATGGTCACTTTCAGCAACTTTTCGATTACAGCAATCTCTCAGTTGAGCACTATTTGAGCAACTCGCACTTGCGTCACGGCCGTAACACGGTAGTTTCTTCCCCATGGATCAGCCGGACGCGATACCTGAACACCGCAAGGGCCTCTCGAAGACGCTGGCGATCGCGGCGCTGACCGGTGCCACCGTGGTGGTGCTGACGCTGCCGACGGTCGCCCATGCGGACCCTGAACCCACACCTCCTCCGCCTCCGCCGCCGTCGGGCAACACGTTCCTGCAGGGACCGCCCCCCGCAGCCCCGGCGCCGCCACCTCCGCCTGCCGATCCCAACGCCCCACCGCCACCGCCTGCCGATCCCAACGCCCCGCCACCTCCGCCTGCCGATCCCAACGCCCCACCGCCTCCGCCGCCGGAGCCGGGCCGCGTCAACAACGCCGCGGGCAGCTTCAGCTATGTGGTGCCTGCGGGCTGGAAAGTCGCCGACGCGACCCAGCTTTCCTACGGGCAGGCGTTGTTGAACAAGATTCCGCCGGCGGCACCAGGCTCGCAGGAGCCCGCGCAGCCGCCCAACGACACCAGCGTGCTGCTCGGACGACTCGACCTCAAGCTGTTCGCCGGTGCCGAGACCGACAACACCAAGGCGGCCCAGCGACTCGCTTCGGACATGGGTGAGTTCTTCATGCCGTTCCCCGGCACGCGCGTCAATCAGGAGACCGTCCCGCTCAATGCGGGGGGCATGTCGGGTGTCGCGTCGTACTACGAGGTGAAGTTCACCGACACGAACAAGCCCACCGGCCAGATCTGGGCCGGCGTCGTCGGAGCGCCCACCCCCGTCGGCACGCCGCGGGGCCAGCGCACGCCCGAGCGATGGTTCGTGGTCTGGCTGGGCACGGCCACGAACCCGGTGCCGAAGGCCGAGGCGGTCACGCTGGCGCAGTCGATCAGGCCGTGGACGCCACCGCCTCCGCCGCCGCCGGATCCCAACGCGCCTCCACCACCAGCGGGCGGCACGAATGCGCCCGGCCAGAACCCCAACGTCGGCGTGCCAGTTCCGGTTGACCCGAACAACGCACCCGGGATGGTGCCGCCGGGCTAAGGCCTAAGCGGCGGTTGGGTTTTCAGGGGCCGACGTACGGCTGTTGACCCTCGAGGTTGTTCACATTGGCCAGGAAGCAGTTGGTGCCCCCGAATCCCATCGCGCCCGCAGTCACGCAGCGCTGAAACGTTCCGTCCCCGGCGATCGGACCGTCGCAAGTGGTGCCGCCGCCCCACGGCGTCCACCCGCCCTGGCAACCGGCGCTGGCGGGAGCGGCCAGAGCGATACCGCTGGCTACGAGCCCGCTAATCGCGAGTGCAACAAGTGTTTTCATCCTTCACCCCTTCTTCGCTGTACCGTGCCCGTATCCGGTACAAAGTCGATGACGGTGTGGTCGCGTCGCGGCCGCTCTGTTATGTCCAGGTTATGCCGTCGTGACCTATTGGGAATCCGGATTTTCCCTACGAATTCCGCGCTCAGATCCACTGCCCACCACCGCGATCGGCCGCTTGCGCCCCAGTGACCTGCGGAAACAATCGACGATCGTGCCCATTTCACAACCCGAATCGTTACCCTCGTCGGGTATACCTACGAGCGTGGTCCAGCAGCCGCTGGGCTCGGCCGGCGACAGGCAGGGAGATGGGCAATGGACGTGACTGCGGCAACCGAATTTCTCGCCCGCTCCACCACGCTGACAAGCGTTGGCTGGATTGGCTACATCATCATCGGGGCGATCGCCGGATGGCTCGCCGGCAAGATCGTCAAGGGCGGTGGCTCGGGCATTCTGATGAACATCGTGATTGGCATCGTCGGTGCGCTGGTCGGCGGGTTCCTGCTCAGCTTCTTCCTGGATACGGCTGCGGGCGGATGGTGGTTCACCCTGTTCACGGCCGTCCTCGGCTCGGTGATCCTGCTGTGGATCGTCGGAATGGTGCAGCG
>JAVRPX010000013.1:0-3942 GCA_032161985.1 Mycobacterium sp. | reverse complement strand
GCAGGCCAACGGCCCGAAGTACAGCGCGTACCTGCCGAGCAAGGCGGCGCTCGACGCGTTCGCCGACGTGGTGTCGACGGAGACGCTGTCGGACCACATCACCTTCACCAACATCCACATGCCGCTGGTGAAGACGCCGATGATCGCGCCGTCGCGGCGGCTGAACCCGATCCCGCCGATCACCGCAGAACACGCCGCGGCCATGGTGGTGCGCGGCCTGGTGGAAAAGCCCGCGCGCATCGACACCCCGGTCGGCACGCTGGCCGATTTCGGCAACTATATGACCCCGAGGCTGTCGCGCCGAGTACTGCACCAGCTCTACCTGGGCTACCCAGACTCGGCGGCCGCCCGAGGTGTGACGCCTGCCGAGCCGTCAACCAGCCAGTCATCGGAGCGACGCCCCAAACGCCCGGCGCGCACCGTCTCGTCGCTCCGCATTCCGCGACCGATCAAGCGCGCGGTACGGCTGGTGCCGGGCGTGCACTGGTAGGTGGACGGCCCTATCGTTGGCGAGGTGAACCTGGGTGAGGGGCCCGGCGTCCCGCTGCCCGTGTTCGTCGATGTCGATACGGGCGTCGACGATGCAATGGCACTGGCGTACCTGTTCGCCAGTGACGATGCCGACGTGGTCGGCATCGCGTCGACGGCGGGAAACGTTCCCGTCCAACAAGTTTGCCGGAACAACCTTGGGCTGCTGGAGCTGTGTCAGATCACCGGCGTGCCGGTGTCGAAGGGTTCCGAGCAGCCGGTCAGCACACCGCTGCGTACCGCAGAGGACACCCACGGACCCGAGGGCCTGGGCTATGCCCAGTTGCCGTCGACCGATCGGCAGCTCACCGCGCATACCGCCGCCGAGGCGTGGGTTCGGGCCGCGCACGCCTACCCCGGCAAGCTGGTTGCCATCGCCACCGGTCCGCTGACCAACCTGGCGCTGGCCCTGCGCATCGAGCCCGCAATGCCCACGTTGTTGCGGCGGCTGGTGATCATGGGCGGCGCCTTCGACTACCGCGGCAACACCACACCGGTGGCGGAGTGGAACATCAGCGTCGACCCCGAGGCGGCGGCCGAGGTGTTCGCCGTGTGGGGCGCGGCGTGGGGGCTCGAACCGCCGAAGCACATCCCAATCGTGTTGGGACTCAACCTGACCGAAAACGTCGCGATGACGCCAACCATTTTGAGCCGGCTCGCGACCGCCGCGGAGTCGTCGTCGGTCCCGATGAGCGTGCTAGACGCCCGCGGTACCCGGTCGGTGGCGTCCAACCCGCTGATCCGCGTGCTCGAGGACGCGATGCGGTTCTACTTCGAGTTCCACTTCGACCAGGGCGAGGGGTACGTCGCACATCTGCACGACCCGCTGGCCGCCGCCGTCGCATTGGATCCCGATCTGGTGCAGTACCGGCCCGCCGCGATCGATGTCGAGCTGACCGGCACGCTGACCCGCGGCATGACGGTTGCCGACTGGAGCGGTCACTGGGGACGAGAGCCAAACGCGCTCGTTGGCATTGAGGTTGATCCGAGCGTGTTCTTCGACCGGTTCATCGACCGGGTCGGGCCGTTCGCGCAGCGACTGGACTGATTCTGGTGCCGGAACTGCGGGGAGATCGCGGATTTGGCTGAAATCGCGATCTCCCCGCCGTTCCGAGGACTCAGTCGTCGGTGACGACGAGCTTGACGTCGATGTTGCCGCGGGTGGCGTTCGAGTAGGGGCACACCTGGTGGGCCTTCTCGGTAAGCGCCTGCGCGGCGTCGTGGTCCATGTTGGGCAGGGTGACCTCGAGCTCCACAGCGAGGCCGAAGCCGCCGTTGTCGATCTCACCGATCGAAACCCGCGATCCGACAGCCGAATCCGAGACGTCGGCCTTCTCCTGGCGGCCGACCAGCCGCAGCGCCGAATGGAAGCAGGCGGCGTAGCCGATGGCGAACAACTGCTCGGGGTTGGTGCCGTTGCCGCTGCCACCCATCTCCTTCGGAATCGCCAGGTTGAGATCGAGCCTGCCGTCGGAGGTGCGGGCATGGCCGTCACGTCCTTCTCCGGTGGTCAGTGCTTCGGCGGTGTAGAGGGCCTTCATGCGGATTCCTTTCGTAGTGATGCGTGAGCGCATCGGTGAGGTGACGGACCGCATCGCGCAGGTCCGCGGCTTCTTTTTCGGTCATTCCGGCCGAGCCGAACAGCTCTTCCGGGATGCACTGGGCCTTGCGCTCGAGTCGGCGGCCTGCGGGTGTGAGCGTCACGTCGACCAGGCGTTCGTCGTCTGACGAGCGTTCGCGGCGGACAAAACCGTTGGCCTCCAAGCGCTTCAGCAGCGGGGAGAGCGTTCCGGAGTCGAGCTGCAGTCGCTCGCCGAGCCGGCCCACGGTGACACGTTCGTCTTCCCACAGCACCAGCAGCACCAGGTACTGCGGGTAGGTGAGGTTCAGCTCGGTCAGGATCGGCCGGTACGCGGCCGTCATCGCCCGGGACGCCGAATACAGGGCGAAGCAGAGATGTCGGTCGAGACTCATCGTGGCCATGTTAGAACTGTAGCGCACAATTCAGTTGTGCACAACTGATCTGATCTATTCGTAAATCCCCTCGACGTACCAGCGCCGCTGCCGGTAGCACAGCAGTAGGGCTTGTGAGCGCTCGTCGTCGCCGACCAGAACCTGCGCCCTTGCGGTGCGTCCGGCCTTGGCTTGGTCGGGATCCCACCACCGCTCGTCAACCGGCCATGGCCCGGCCCACCAGGACACCTTGCCGTCCCTTCCAGGGGCCGCCAGCCGCGACGGATCGGCGGAGAACAGCCCGCGACCGGTCACCCGCACCGGATTGCCGTCGACATCGAGCAACTCGACCGGGTCGTCGAGCAGTACGGTCGGCGACGGCTCCGGAAGCTGACCCGGCCACGGCTGGCCAGGATCTGCCCGCGGCACCGGCTCGTCGCCCAGCGGTGTGAAGGTGATGCGTTCGGCAGGCCCCCTGCCCCCGCTGAGCACCGGCACCTGCACCGCCTCCGGCCCGAGCAGGCCCTGAACCCGCACCAACGCGCGATAGGCACTGTCGGTCATCTTCACTGGGGGTCCCCACAACGGCAGCTGCAGTGCCTCGGCCGAAACCACCTCCACCGGCCGCAGCCGTATCAGCGTCACAGGAGCAGTCGGCCGGTCATTCGGGTTGCGCTTGTTCAGCCAGCCGTCCAGCTGCCAGCGCACCCGGTCGGCGGTGGCGTCCTCGGTCAGCGGTTCGGCGCAACGCCAAACCCGTTCCAGCTCTTGACCGTTGGCGGTGACGGCATGGATGGCCAGTCGGGTGCATCCAACCCCCAAGGCCTCGAGGCTGCGGTGCAGGTTGCCTGCCAGCGACCGACCGGCGAACGCGGCGGCATCAACACGATCGATCGGCGGATCGCAGTTCATCACCGCGTCGAGTTCCTGCGGTGGTTCACGTCCCGACGGGCCGCGGGTGGGTTCGCCGCGGGCGAACCGGTGCGCGGCAACGGCGTCGGCCCCGAACCGGGAGGACACATCGCTGCGCGACAGTGCTGCGAACTGTCCGATGTTGCGGATCCCCATGCGCCACAACAGGTCTGCTAGATCCTTGCGGCCAGGTGCGGCCAGGCTCGGCTCGGTGGCCAATTGTCGGATCGACAGCGCGGACAGGAACAATGCGTCCTTGCCGGGCTCGACGACCCGTCCCGCCCGTGCGGCGAAGACGGCGGTGGGCAACTGGTCGGCGATTCCGGCCTGGCATTCGGCACCGGCCGCGGCAACCGCGTCGACCAGCCGCTCAGCGGCTGCCTGCTCAGACCCGAAATAGCGGGCCGCGCCGCGCACCGGCAGCACCAGCAGACCGGGGCGCAGCACCTCGGCCCGCGGCACCAGATCGTCGACCGCAGCCGTCACGTCTTCGAAATGGCGGGCATCGCGCGCGGGATCGGCGGTGACGACATGCAACTCCGGACACCG
>JAVRPX010000012.1:0-14462 GCA_032161985.1 Mycobacterium sp. | reverse complement strand
CCGGCATCAAGGCGGTGCAGGCCTACCGGCGCGAGCCGCGTAACCAGGAGATCTTCGAACACATCGCTGATCGCTACAAGGCGGACAACGAGAAGACGTTCCGGCTGCTCGCGATCTTCATGCCCGGTGTGAAGCTGGTCGGCAACATCACCACCGGAGTGGTGCTGCTCTACGGCGGCTACCGCGTGCTGCACGGCCAGATGACCATCGGCACGCTGGCAGCGTTCCTGCTGTATCTGCGGATGTTCTTCGAACCGATGCAGGAGATCTCGCAGTTCTTCAACACCTTCCAGTCCGCGTCGTCGGCGCTGGAGAAGCTGGCCGGTGTGCTGGCCGAGCAGCCGGGCATCAAGGATCCCGAGCGACCGGTCAGGCTCGAGCGGGTGCGCGGCGACGTCGCGTTCCACGACGTGCAGTTCTCGTATATCCCCGAGCGGCCGGTGCTGCCCGACCTGAGCGTCTCGGTTCCGGCGGGGCAAACCGTCGCGCTCGTCGGCACCACTGGTGCTGGCAAGACCACGATCGCCAAGCTGATCGCCCGGTTCTACGACCCGACGGCGGGCTCGGTGACGCTGGATGACATTGACCTGAGGGATCTTTCGCAGAGCGAGTTGCGCCGCCACGTCGTGATGGTCACCCAGGAGAACTTCATGTTCGACGGGACCGTCGCCGACAACATCCGGTTCGGCAGGCCCGACGCCACGGATGAGGAAGTTGTGGCGGCAGCCGCGGCCGTCGGCGCGGACCGGTTTATCGACGCGATGCCCGACGGCTACGACACCGACGTCGCAAAGCGCGGCGGCAGGCTCTCGGCGGGGCAGCGCCAGCTGGTCGCGTTCGCGCGCGCATTTCTCGCCGACCCGGCCGTCCTGATCCTCGACGAGGCCACGTCGTCGCTGGACATTCCAAGCGAGCGCATGGTGCAGCGGGCGCTGGAAACGGTGCTCTCCGAACGCACTTCGCTCGTCATCGCGCACCGGCTGTCCACGGTGCAGGTCGCCGACCGGGTGCTGGTTCTCGAGCACGGCCGCATCGTCGAAGACGGCACCCCCGACGAACTCATCGGTCGCACAGGCGGCCGGTACGCCGCGCTGCACCGCGCATGGGTCGAGTCGCTGGCTTAACCGGCCTGAGCCAGCAGCTTTTCCAGCTTGTCGTTGATGGCGGGCAGCTGCGAAGTCAGCACGGAGATGATCTTCTCGCGCGCCCGCTCGCTGACTGCGGCCGTCACGTGGTGCAGGACATTGAGTCGCGCGGCGTCGACCCAGGCCATCATGTCGGGGTCGGAAAACCATTTCAATTGATTTCGATTGAAGGTCAGCATCATTCGCAGCCAGTCGGTCGGCTCCTGCGGATACGGCACCGGATTGCAGAACGCGTTCCTGGTGTCGTCGTCGGGGTACGCTGCCTCGACGTGGGCGATGGTGGCCGCGCTGAATGCCGGCTGGCAGGTGCGCACCGTCTGTAGGGAAATGTGGTCGTCGCTGAACACCGGGGTCGGCTCCTTCCGGCCGAAACCGTCTGCCGTGCAGTCGATGTAGAGCGCTGAGCCGTCGATGTCGAGTATCCCGCCCTCGAGTGTGACTCGGCCGGGCTCGATCGCTTGGACGTGGCCCATTCGGACCACATCGTCAACTCCCCGCAGCGTCTCGAGCTCGGCCTGGGACAGGATCGCGCACCGGTACATCGTGGGGTCGACGTTGGTGTCGATACGCAGCAGACAACCCCTGGCTTCCAGCCGGTCGAACAGATCCCCGAGCGATTCGGCCTCGTGCACCGACGTGAGCTGGCCGGAGAAGTCGGCGAGCGTTCGCTTGGCGAACTGACGACCGGGCTGGACCGCGGCGCGGTCCAAGATCCAGGAGTCGCGGGGCTTGATCCACGTCAACCGCTGCGGCGCGATGCCGTGACGCAGCAGCCACAGGCAGGCGTCCATCGCCGTCTTGCCTGCGCCGACGATCACATAGCGGTCCCGCGCATCGCGGATTCGCGGCAGGTCGTTGGGCGGCACGCAGTCCACACCGGGCGCGACGGCGTAGGACGGCGGCCGCATCGACGGCACGACGATGTTGACGTGGGTGGTCACCACGCGTCGTGCGGACACCTCGATCTGGTCCCCGCCGAGCGTGCGGACCAGGCCGTCGCCGAGGTATTCGCTCATCGGCAGGTAGGTCACCCGCCCCGTCGGCAGCAGGTGCTGCTGCATCACTCCGTCGAAGTAGGCGCACACCTCGGCGCCGCCTGCCAGCTCGTAGTAGCCCGCGTTGAGGCCGCTGTGGTCGATGGTGTCGCTGCCGAGATCCCGCGAGTTCACGCCGTAGTAGGCCGACGGCTGATGCAGCCGCACGAACGGATAGGCAGTCGTCCAATGGCCTCCGGGTTGGTGGTTGCGGTCGACCACGACCACGCTTGCCGTCGTCTCGGCCACCAGGGTGTCGACGAACGCCATCCCCATCGCGCCTGCACCGACCACGAGGTAGTCGGCCTCGATCGTCCGCCCCATCTAGCGCACGGTATCGAAGAAGGTGCTCACGTCGTCGACGAACAGTTCGGGCTGCTCGAACGCCGCGAAGTGTCCGCCGCGCGGCATCGTCGTCCAGTGGGTGATGTTGTAGCCGGCCTCGCACCAACTGCGCGGTGCCTTGAGAATCTCCTTCGGGAAGGACGCGATACCGGTGGGCAGCTCGACACGGTCGAATCCGCCGAAGAAGTTGAAGCTCTCCCAGTACAGCCGCGCCGACGACGCCCCGGATGCGGTCAACCAATAGAGCATCACGTTGTCGAGCAGTTCGTCTTTGGTCAGGACGTTTTCGGGGTGGCCGTCGCAGTCCATCCACGCCCAGAACTTCTCGACGATCCACGCCAGCTGCCCGACGGGCGAATCCACCAAGCCGTAGCCAAGGGTCTGCGGACGTGTGGACTGCTGTTTCGAGTAGCCGGAGTCCCAGTCCTGGTAATACTTCCCCGCCTCCAGCGCCTGCTTCTCCTCGTCTGTCGGATTGTCCAGCTTGCCGGGCGGAAAGCCGAGCGGCATGTTCACGTGGATCGCCGCGCATCGACCCCCGTTTCGGCCGATTTGGGTGGTCACCGCGGCGCCCCAGTCACCGCCCTGTGCGCCGAACCGCTCGTAGCCCAGCGATCCCATCAGCGTGTCCCACGCCTTGGCGATTTTCTCGATCCCCCACCCCGACTGTGTCGGCTTGCCGGAGAAGCCGTAGCCCGGCAGGGACGGGCACACCACGTCGAACCCGTGCTCGGTCAGCGGCTCGATGACCTTGTGGAATTCGACGATCGATCCGGGCCAGCCGTGAGTGATCAGCAATGGAAAGGCATCGTCCCGCGATGATCGCTGGTGGATGAAATGAATGTCGAGGCCGTCGATCTCGGTGGTGCAGTGGTTGAATCGGTTCAATGCTGCTTCGCGTGCGCGCCAGTCATATTCACCTGCCCAGTAGTCGGCCAGCTCGCGGGTGTAGCTCAGCGGAATGCCCTGGGTCCAGTCGTCGACGCACTCGGCCTCCGGCCATCGGGTGCGGGCCAGCCTGTCCTTCAGGTCGGCGAGGTCAGCGTCGGGAACGGCGATGCGAAACGGGTTGATCGAGGCCATCCCCCGATCCTGTCACGGACCATTTCTGGTAACTAGCTGTGTGCAGCGTGGGCGTCGCGCACCATTGGAACGATGAAGTCATACGACGCAGGTCCGACCGACACTCCGATCCTGGAGGAGACGATCGGGGCGAACTTCGAGCGGACCGTGCAGGCTCATCCGGACTCGGATGCGCTCGTTGATTTGGCAAGTACCCGCAGATGGACGTACAGCGAACTCAACGACGAAATCGACGTGATCGCACGCGGTCTCATGTCGCTCGGCATCGAACGCGGCGATCGCGTCGGAAGTTGGGCACCGAACTGTCCCGAGTGGACCATCGTGCAGTACGCGACAGCCAAGATCGGCGCGATCCTGGTCAACATCAACCCCGCATACCGCACGCATGAACTCGCCTATGTGTTGAAGCAGTCTGGTGTCCGAACCCTCATCTCGGCCACGTCGTTCAAGACGTCGGATTACGTCAGCATTGTCGACGAGGTGCGCGCCGAGACGCCCGATCTGCAGGAAGTGTTGTTCCTCGACACCGACGACTGGCAGCACCTGAAAAACCGCGCGGACACCGTACCCGTCGATGATCTGCGGACGAGAATGGCCACGCTGGACAACAATCAGCCGATCAACATCCAATACACCTCGGGGACAACCGGTTTCCCGAAGGGCGCGACGTTGTCGCACCGCAACATCCTCAACAACGGATTCTTCACCACCGAGCTCCTCAACTTCGGATCCGACGACAGGCTGTGCATCCCTGTGCCGTTCTACCACTGCTTCGGCATGGTGTTGGGCAATCTGGGCTGCACCACCCACGGGACCGCGATGGTCATACCCGCGCCAGGGTTCGATCCGGGCCTGACGCTCGACGCGCTCGAATCCGAAAGATGCACCGCGGTTTACGGTGTCCCCACGATGTTCATCGCGATGCTCGGCGACCCCGATCTCGCAAACCGCAACTTGTCATCGTTGCGTACCGGCATCATGGCCGGGTCGGTCTGTCCCGTCGAGGTCATGAAGCGCTGCATCAACGACATGAACATGACCGAGTTCTCCATCGCATACGGCATGACCGAGACATCGCCCGCGTCCTGCCAGACCCGTATCGACGACGACCTCGAGCGGCGTACGGCATCAATCGGTCGCGCTCACCCGCACGTGGAGATCAAGATCGTCGATCCCGCCACCGGCGAGATCGTCGAGCGCGGCGAGCCCGGCGAGTTCTGCACGCGCGGCTACTCGGTGATGCTCGGATATTGGCAGGACGAGGAGAAGACCCGCGAGGCGATCGACGCCGACGGCTGGCTGCACACCGGCGACCTGGCGATCATGCGGCCGGACGGCTACTGCAACATCGTCGGGCGCATCAAGGACATGGTGATCCGCGGCGGAGAGAACGTCTATCCCCGCGAGGTCGAGGAGTTTCTCTACACCCACCCGGATATCGAGGATGCTCAGGTGATCGGTGTCCCCGACGAGAAGTACGGCGAGGAAATCTGCGCCTGGATCCGGATGAAGGCGGGACGAAGCCCGCTCGACGCGCAGGCCATCCGCGAGTTCGCGAACGGCAAGCTGGCCCACTACAAGATCCCGCGCTACGTCCACATCGTCGACGAATTCCCGATGACGATCACCGGCAAGGTCCGCAAGATCGAGATGCGCGAGGAGACCGTGAAGGTCCTGGGGCTGTAGGCCGCGCCAAACGCCGCTATTGCTGCGAAAATTGAGAAATCTTGAGCGGCTCGAATGAGTTTCGTCCGTTCGCTGAGTCTGTATTTGTGTGAGGAGCGAGATGTCCGCCGTGATCGGGCGTCGGGCGTGTGCAGCGCTCGCGTTGAGTTCAGCGGGTCTGCACGCCGCGATGCTGGGCCATGCGCCGAGTGTCGTGGCAGGTGTGCTGCTGGCCGCGATGATCCTCGCGTGTGCGTACTGCGCCCGCGACCTGTGGCTGCGCGGAACGCTGCGGGCCTGGTGCGTCGTCGGCCTGATGAACATCGCGATGATCGCGGTGCACCTACCGGCACCGTCGCATCACCACGGAATGCAGGCAGCGACAGCGGGTCAGCAGTCCACACTGATGGATCTGGCGACCGCGGTCGCGACGGTCGAGGTGGCCGTCGCGATGGCGGTGCTGTACTACCGCACGCGCGGCAACGCGCAGCTGGTCAGCGGTAAACCAGCCCGCTGAGCCGCATCGCCAGCGCACGCCGAACCGCCGGAACCCGCCCGGCCAAACCGATCGCGGCATTGCGCACCGGCCGAGCGGCCCGCGGCAGCGTCGCCAATCGCGTTAGCCGGTCGGTCATTTCGACGACCTGCTGTGCGATCGGGCGGCGCGCGGCACTGTAATCGTCGAGTGTGCTTTCGGGAGCGCCCCCAAGCACGCCCGCCAGGGCATCGGCCAACGCGACTGCGTCCTGGATGCCCAGGTTCATGCCCTGGCCCCCGGCCGGGCTGTGCACATGGGCGGCGTCGCCGGACAGCAGCAGACGCCCGGCGCGATACGTGTCGGCCACTCGGTGGTGGATGCGGAAGCGTGACCCCCAGACGACGTCGGTGACGACCATTCGCCCGACGCCCGAGCCACGGGTGTCGAGTAGCTGTTGAACGAACGCCGCCGACGGCTCCTCCGGCGCATCGGCGACCGGCGCGACGATGCGGAAGATGTCGCCGGGAAGCGGCGCCACCACCGTCAGCCCCGCCTTGGCCCAGAACAGAATGACCTCGTCGACGGGGACATCTCCGCTCATCCGTACGTCTGCGAGCACGAACGACTCCTCGTAGGCGCCGCCCTTGAAGCCGATGCCGGCCTGCTCGCGCACGACGCTGTGGATGCCGTCGGCACCAACGGCGTAACGGGCCCGAATGACGTCACCGTCGTCGAATGTGGCCGTCACCCCTTCGGGGTCCTGCGTTATCGAGGACAGCGTCTTGGGCCTGATCACCGACCCGCCGAGCTCGACCAGCCGATCGAGCAGCAGCTTCTCGGTGATGTTCTGGGGCACCAGCAAGGTGTATGGGTAGTCGGTCGTCAGCCCTCCGAAGTCCAGCTGCATCAACGTGCGGTGGCGGTCGCGGATGGTGAATCGCGGCGCAACTACGCCTACTTTGACCAGTCGCCTAGTCACGTCGAGGTCTTCGAGCACCTCGAGGGTGCGGGCATTGACCGCGCCGGCGCGTGATGTGTGCGCCATGGCGGCCTGCCGGTCGACCACCGTTGTCCGCACACCCCGTGCGACGAGCGATGTGGCCATGGTGAGTCCGGTCGGGCCGGCTCCTACAACGAGAACATCGGTGTCGTACATCTGCGTCTCCTTGACCTGTATGCCAACGCTTGTTGGCATAACTATGTTCCAGAGACCGGAGAAAGTCAACACTTGTTGGCCTACAGTTGTTGGCATGCGCAGATCGTCGGAGAAAACCAAGGCGGTAATCCTGGCCGCGGCCCGGCAGCGGTTCGCCGAGTCCGGGTTCGAACGAGCCACCATCCGGGCGATCGCGGCCGACGCGAACATCGATCCGTCGATGGTGATGCGCTACTTCGGCAGCAAGGACCAGTTGTTCGCCGCGGCCGCAGACTTCGATCTGCAGATCCCCGATCTGTCCGACGTCGAACGCGAACAACTCGGTGAGCGCGTAGTGACCCATTTCTTGAATCGATGGGAAGGCGACGAGGCGCTGATCGTGCTGCTGAGGTCGAGCACCACGAATCCCGAAGCGGCGCAACGGATGCGGGAGATCTTCGCGGGCCAGCTGCTGCCCGCGATCGCGAAGATCAATCCCGACGCGTCCGCGCGTCGTGCCGGACTGGTCGCGACGCAGGTCCTGGGTATGGCGCTGTGCCGTTACGTCCTGCAGGTACCGCCGGTTGTCGGCATGTCACGCGACGAGCTCATCGCCTGGCTCGGACCGACGGTTCAGCGTTATCTGGTGGGCCCGGGATAATTGGCGGTGATGTGGACTCCGACTCTCGTCCTGATCGCCATCACCACACTCGCGGCCTGCGTCACGCTCGGGGGAGGGCTCTACGAATACCTCGTCGTCGACCCGCGCTGGCCCAAGCGTCCCGGCATCATCCAGCCCCGCAACGGCGGCATCTCACGGGCCAGGTTCTGGCTTCCCGCGCACACGGTGTTCGAAGTCCTGCTCATCGTGACGCTGGTGGTGGCGTGGGGCGACGCCAACGTGCGGATTGCGCTGCTGGTCGCGTTGGGCAGTCACGCCGTGCTGCGGGTGTGGACGCTGGTCGACTTCGTTCCAAAGGCGGTGGCGTTCGAGAAGGCAGACCCCGCCACCGTCGACGAGGCGGCCGCGGTCCGATGGACCCGCCGCAGCCTGTTGCGGCTGCCGCTGGACCTGATCACGTGTGCGGCGATGCTCGCGGCCTTGGCGGGGTATAGCTGATCCATGACGATCTCGACCGACGACGTGCGCCGACTGCTGCAGTCCGACGTGGCGAACTCCGTGTTGGTTTTGGTGGAAGGGCGGACGGAGGTGATTGCCGCGAGCGGGCTCGCTTCGGAGCAATATCGAGGTGCGCTCGAGGTGGTCTCCCGCGACGACCTCGTGAAACGGTTGGGGGACGCACCGTCGGAGCACGACCTCGCCGAGCAGGCCGCCCTGCTCGACACGGCGATCTCCGAGCTGGGCGGCTAAGCCTCGATCTCTCCGGCGATTTTGCGCTCGATGCTCGCGCGCGTCGTCGCAGGCAGCACGATCAGCCCGTCGAGCTCCTTCTGCGCCCGGGCATAGGCGCTCTGGCGCTCCTGCGGTGTGGCCCCGCTGTCCGACGCCAGCCGCAGCAGATGCTGGGCCCGCGCGAGGCGCTCCTGCGCGTCGGCGGAGAAATCGCTGCGCCGCCTGCGGATCGCCTCTGACTCCGCGACGTCAAACGCGGCCACGTACTCGCCGACGGCGTCGCGATACTCGAGCTGGGCACTGCGGTCGCCGAGGATGTCGTCGACGGTGTCGGGCCGTAGCCAGTCCGCGTGACTCTTGGCCTTATGGAAGGCGACGGTCAATGGATCGCGCATGTCGGTCATCAGCGGGAAGTCCAGCAGCTTGGCGATGTCGATTTCGTAGTCGAGCCAGCGTGCGTCGGTGCGGTCGTGGCGCTCGAGCACCTTGGTCATCTCCCGCTTGTAGCCCGCCGGGTTGGTGCGGACCCGGCCCGACGCCTCGGCGAGTGCGACCTTGGTCTGCTGCTTGATGCGGTACCGCTCGAGCCGGCGGGCGGCCCGCCGTTCGTTGGCCACGCTGATCGCGCGGACGGCGCCGCCGATCGCACCCGTGAACGGGAAGATCAGCCACCAGAAGTGGCCCGCGAACTCAAAGAGAGGCGCCACAACTCCACAATGCCATCACCCGACGAGTCCGATCCGCCGGTAGCGCGTCAGTCGCGCATCCAACCGCTCACGAGCGGGCACCGAACGCAACCCGTGCAGCTCGTTGGCGATCGTCGCCGACAGCCGCTGCGTGAACTCCATCGGCTCGTCGGCGGCATCGGGACGTTCCGGCACGATCGCGTCGACGATACCGTCGCGCAAAAGGTCGGCCGACCGAATGCCTTGCGCTGCAGCCAGTTCCGGCGCGTGGTCGACGTCGCGGAACACGATCGCGCTCGCGCCCTCCGGCGGCAGCGGAGCCAGCCACCCGTGCAGCGCGGCCAGCACCCGGTCGGCAGGCACCATCGCCAGTGCCGGACCGCCGCTGCCCTGCCCCAGCAGTACCGAGACGGTCGGCGTGTCCAGCGTGACGAGTTCGGCCAGGCAGCGGGCGATCTCGCCTGCCAGCCCGCCCTGCTCGGCATCGGCAGACAGCGCGGGCCCTGCGGTGTCGATGACGAGCACCAGCGGCAGCTTCAGGCCCGCCGCCAGCGCCATGCCGCGCCGGGCCTCCTGCAGCGCCGCCGGACCCACCAATCCGCCGACGACGCGCTGCTGGCCGAGGACGACAGCGGGCTGACCGCCGAAGCGGGCCAGCGCCAGCATCATCGTGGCCGCCTCGCCGCGCTCGGTGCCCGACAGCAGCACCCGCTCGGTGGTGCCGTGCCGCAACAGATATCCGACGCCCGGTCGGTCCGGGCGTCGCGAAGCTTCCACCGAGTCCCACGCAGGTACGTCGGGCAACGGTTCGGCATCGGGCATGGGCGGTGGCGAACCTGGCGCGTCGGCGACCACTTTGAGCGTGCGGTCCAGGGTCGAGCGCAGCGCCTCGAGCGGGACCACGCCGTCGATGACACCGTGCCGGTGCAGGTTCTCCGCGGTCTGGACACCTGTGGGAAACGGTTCACCGTAGAGGTGCTCGTAGACCCGCGGGCCGAGGAATCCGATGAGCGCACCTGGTTCGGCCGCGGTGACGTGACCGAGCGAGCCCCATGACGCGAACACACCGCCGGTGGTCGGGTGGCGCAGGTACACGAGGTAGGGCAGGTGCGCGCGCTTGTGCAGTTCGACGGCCGCGGCGATCTTGACCATCTGCAGGAATGCGACGGTGCCCTCCTGCATGCGGGTGCCGCCTGAGCTCGGCGACGCCAGCAGTGGCATCCGCTCGGCCGTCGCCCGCTGTACGGCCGCGGTGATCCGCTCCGCGGCGGCCACGCCGATCGAGCCGGCCAGGAAGTCGAACTCGCAGACCACCAGCGCAACGCGGCGGCCGAACACCGTGCCCTCGCCGGTCACCACGGATTCGTCAAGGCCGGTTGCGGCCTTCGCAGCGGCCAGCTCGCGCCGGTACGCCTCGCTGGCCTCGACCTCCAGCGGCGGAGCGTCCCAGCTGCGGAACGAACCCTCGTCCAGCACGGCATCGCTTAGCTGTAGGGCGCCGATCCGGCTCACAGGATGACCCTAATAGGGTGGACGCCATGATTGGTGTGACCCGCGACGGCCACGTGATGACACTGGAGATGCAGCGCGCCGAGCGCCGCAACGCGCTGAACAGCGAGCTCGTTGACGGCCTGCGCGAGGCCGTCGAGAAGGCCGCGAGCGAAGACGTCCGGGCCATTGTGCTGACCGGTCAGGGCCACGTGTTCAGCTCGGGTGCCGACCTGTCCGACCCCTCGAGTGTGGCCGAGGAGCTGCCCGACAAGGCCCTGGCACTGAACCTCGCTATCGACAAAGCGCCGGTGCCGGTGATCGGCGCGATCAACGGACCCGCGATCGGCGCCGGTGTCATTCTGTCGATGATCTGCGATTTGCGCGTCGTCGCACCCGAGGCATATTTCCAGTTCCCTGTCGCGAAATATGGTCTGGCGCTGGACAACTGGAGCATTCGCCGGTTGACGTCGTTGGTTGGAGCGGGCCGGGCGAGGGGCATGCTGTTCGCCGCGGAACGGCTCACCGCCGATGTTGCGCTGCAGACAGGGATGGCCAACCGGATCGGCACGCTGGCCGACGCGCAGGCGTGGGCGGCAGAAATCGCGGGCTTCGCGCCACTTGCGTTGCAGCACGCGAAGCGGGTGCTCAACGACGACGGCGCCTACGAGGATCAATGGCCTGAGCACAAGGACATGTTCGACAGGGCATGGTCCAGCCAGGACGTCATCGAGGCGCAGGTGGCGCGCATCGAGAAGCGGCCGCCGAACTTCCAGGGCGCCTGATGGTGGTGCGCGCAGCCCTGCGATTCGGCTTCGGCACGGCATCCCTGCTGGCCGGCGGATGGGTGCTGCGCGCGCTGAACGGCGCGCCTGCCGCGCTGGGTGCCTCTCCTGCAGAGATCGCGGCCGTCGCACAGCGCTCCCCGAACTACCAGGACGGGGCGTTCGTCAACGTCGATCCGGCGTCCGGTATCAGCCTCGACAGTGAGGAGCAGCGAAAGATCGTCTGGGATCTGATCGGGTCACGCGATGCGGCCAAGCCGCCAGGACCGATACCCCTGGTGACCTCGGCGCCCACCGAACCCGCCGCGACGCGGCTTGCGGTCAGCTGGTATGGCCACTCCTCGGCGATGATCGAGATCGACGGCTACCGCGTGCTCGCCGACCCGGTGTGGAGTCGACGCTGTTCGCCGTCGCACACGGTCGGGCCGCAGCGGATGCACGAGGTGCCCGTCCCGCTGGAGGCGCTGCCTGCCGTTGACGCGGTGCTGATCAGCCATGATCACTACGACCACCTCGACATCGACACCATCGTCGGGCTGGCCCGCACCCAGCGAGCGCCGTTCGTCGTGCCGCTTGGTGTTGGCGCACACCTGCGCAAGTGGGGGATTCCAGAGGACCGCGTCGTCGAGCTGGATTGGCATGAGAGCCACCAGATCGACGAGCTGACGCTGGTGTGCACCCCGGCGCGGCACTTCTCCGGCCGGTTGTTCAGCCGCAACACCACGCTTTGGGCGTCGTGGGTGATCGCAGGCCCGCGTCATCGTGCATTCTTCGGCGGTGACACCGGCTACACCAAGAGTTTTACCGAGATCGGTTTGGACCATGGGCCTTTCGACCTCACGCTGCTACCCATCGGCGCCTACCATCCCGCGTGGCCGGACATTCACATGAACCCCGAAGACGCCGTCCGCGCGCACCTTGACATGGCCGAGGCCGACTCGGGGTTGCTGGTGCCCATCCACTGGGCGACGTTCCGACTCGCGCCCCATCCGTGGGCGGAGCCGGCCGAGCGCCTGCTTGCCGCCGCCGAAGGGGAGCGCGTGCGGGTGATTGTGCCCAAGCCGGGCCAGCGTGTCGATCCCGACACGGCCCCTTCGTTCGACCCGTGGTGGCAGCTGTAATCGGCGCGCTTCCCTAGCCCATCAGCACCGCCTGTCACATCAGCACCGCGAGCCTGGCATGGTGTGAGTCCAATTTGTGGTGCCGCATGCGGTACCGCTTCCGAACAGATCCACATTCCCAGCCGTGGTGACGCCTCCGCGGGATGGTTAACCATTACGGTGCAACTCATGAAGATACTGGCCAGGGTCGCGTTTGCCGCGGTGCTCCTGACTCTGGTCGCGGGCTGCGACGCCAAGCCGGCTGAGCCGGCGCCACCGCCGACGGCCTCTGCGCAGTCAAATGTGCCGCCGCCATTGGTGCCCGCGATGCCGCTGCCCGAGAACGCGGTCGACAACGCGGTGGCCAAGCTCGACGGCATCGCCGATGATCTGATGAAGAAGTCCGGCATCCCCGGGCTGGCTGTCGCCGTGGTGCGTGGTGGGAAGACCGTGTACGCCAAGGGTTTCGGTGTGAAGGATGTCCGCAACGGCGAAAAGGTGGACCCCGACACCGTTTTCCAGCTGGCGTCGTTGTCCAAGCCGCTGAGCGCGACGGTCGTGGCTCATGAGGTGGGGACGAATGCGATCAGCTGGGACACGCCGATCGTCGCCAAGCTGCCTTGGTTCGGGTTGTCCGATCCTGTTGTCACGGGGATGGTCAGTGTCGGCGATATGTTCGCGCACCGTTCTGGTTTGCCCGACCACGCAGGCGACATGCTGGAGGATCTCGGTTATGACCGACGTCATGTGCTGGAAAGTCTGCGGCAATTACCGCTCGATCCATTCCGAATCTCCTATGCCTACACCAACTTTGGGCTGACCGCAGGCGCAGAGGCGGTCGCGGTGAGCGCAGGCAAGTCGTGGGAAGACCTCGCCGATGAGGTGTTGTTCCGTCCGCTCGGCATGGCGTCGACGAGCTACCGGTTCGCCGATTACGAGGCCCGGCCGGACCGCGCGGTTGGCCACATCCACGTCGACGGGCGCTACCAGCCGTTGTACATCCGCGATCCGCAGCCGGAAGCTCCAGCGGGAGGCGGCAGTTCTTCGGTGAACGACATGACGCGCTGGCTGACCATGGTGCTGGCCAACGGCAGTCACGACGGGAAGCAGATTGTCGATCCGAAGGCGCTGTTGCCCGCGGTGACGCCGCAGATCGTGTCGAGTCCGGCGACCGAACCCGCGATGCGCTCAGGCTTTTATGGCTTTGGTTTCAATGTTGCTCCGACATCGGCGGCGCGGATGGAACTCAGCCACTCGGGCGCATTCGAACTGGGCTCAGGCACGAACTTCGTGATCCTGCCGTCGGCCGACGTTGCGATCGTCGCGCTGACCAACGCCACGCCGTCCGGTGTGCCCGAAGCGTTGACCGCCCAGTTCGCCGACCTGGTGCAATTCGGCGAGGTGCGCGAGGACTGGTACAAGCTGTACAGCGACATCTTCAAGCAGATGGAGCAGCCTATGGGCTCGCTCGTCGGCCAGAAGCCGCCTGCGAACCCCGCCCCCGCCGCGCCGCTGGCGTCCTACGTCGGCACCTACAACAACGACTACTGGGGGCCAGCACGCGTCACGGAGAAGGATGGCAAGCTACAGCTCGCACTCGGCGCGAAACTGGATGTGCCCCTCGATCATTGGGACGGCAATGTCTTCACCTACTCGTGGGTCTCTGAAAACTCCCCGCCGGGAACGATTTCCAAGGCGACGTTCGACGGCAACAAGCTGACCCTCGAGTACTACGACACGTTCAAAAAGGGGACGTTCACGAAATGACCGCCACCGTCGCGACGGGCCTGACCGACGCCGAAGTCGCGAAGCGGGTCGCCGAGGGCAAGACCAACGATGTGCCGACCCGTGCGGCGCGCAGCGTGTCCGACATCGTCCGGGGCAACGTGTTCACCCGTATCAATGCCATTCTGGGTGTGCTGCTGGTCATCGTGCTGGCCACCGGATCGGTGATCAACGGCCTCTTCGGTCTGCTCATCATCGCCAACAGTGGCATCGGCATCATCCAGGAGCTGCGCGCCAAGCAGACACTGGACAGGCTGGCCATTGTGGGGCAGGCGAAACCCTTGGTGCGCAGGCAATCCGGCACCGCAGCGCTGCTGCCCAGTGATGTCGTTCTCGACGACATCATCGAGATCGGTGCCGGCGATCAGATCGTTGTCGA
>JAVRPX010000011.1:0-5683 GCA_032161985.1 Mycobacterium sp. | reverse complement strand
GCCTCCTGCGCGGCCGACTGATCCGCAGCGATGCCGTTACCGCATCCGATGCTGCCGTTGTCGGGGCCCGGGACCGATACCGGTACGAGCAGTCCTATGACGCCTATGATCAACGCGACCGCTCCCGCCAGCAGGACCAACCTCTTCAAATTCATCTGCTGGGTATGCCCACTCGGTTCTGTTCGAAACCATGTTGAGAACTCGGGCCGGGCGCCGCGGCGACGAATGTGTTTGTGCTTGTGCGGTGTGGGGCCGTGGCCCGAAAGGAGCTGGACGCTTTGGTAGGCCATGGTCTGACGGTGTTGCTGGCCGTGCTCGCCGCGGTGTTCCTGGCGATCGGCATCGTGGTGCGCCAGCGCGCCACCATGGATGTGCCCCAAGAGCACGGCGTGAGTTCCGTGATGTTTCTGACGTTGCTCCGCCGGCCGCTGTGGTGGGGGGGCACCGCGGCGGCCGTCGCAGGCTTCGTCTTCCAGGCGCTGGCGCTGGCGCACGGCTCGCTGCTGTTGGTGCAGCCCATTCTGGTGTCCGGCCTGCAGTTCGCGCTGCCGTTGAGCGCTCGGTTGGCCCACCGGCGCGTCACCCGCGGTGAATGGCTGTGGGCGATGGTGCTGACGGCGGCGCTGGCGGTGTTCGTCCTGTTGGCGGAGACGCGTCCAGGAGACTACGAGGCGTCGCTGGCGTTATCCGCACTGGTCGCGGTGATCTGCACGGCCGCCGTCTGCGCATGCGTCGTCGTCGCGACTCGCACCATGGGATGGAAGCGCGCGGTGTTACTCGCTCTGGCGGTGGGTGTGCTGTTCGGTGTCGTCGCCGTGCTCACGAAGCTGGTGATGCACCTGCTCACTCATGAAGGTTTACGCGCGGTGCTCACAACGCCGGTGTTGTATCTACTCGTGGTGATCGGTGTCCTCGCCACGTTTCTGCAGCAGTCGGCGTTTCATGCTGGATCGCTGCAGACGTCGGTACCGACGATGCTGGTACTCGAACCTGTCGTCGCCGTGGTGCTCGGCGCGGTGGTGCTCGGGGAGCACCTCGACGTCAGTCGACTCGACGCGGTGCTGATCGCGATCAGCGCGGTCGCGATGGCTGCGGCCACCATCGCGTTGGGACGCGACGAAGGTGCCTACGAGGAACAGCTCGAGGCGGCTATGGCGAAGCGGGCTCGGTAACAGTCTCTTCGACACGCACTGGACGCAGCCACGCCCAGGCGAAGAACACGACAGCCACCACGATCAGGGCGAGCCCGACCCACCAGTTCGCGTCGGTGCCGAAGTAAAGGTCCACCGGGTTGTTGCTTGCCCCTTTGTCCCGTTCCCGCAGGAGTCCGGGGGCAAAGCCGGCGATGGTCAGGACGACACCGTAGATCGCCAACAGCGTGCCGATGACGTTTCGGATGTCGAACAGATGGGACAGCTTGCTGGCCACGGTGTGCTCCTATCAGCGGTCAGTGGAAGACGATGTTGAGAATGATGGTCAGCGCGAGCGCAACAGAGGCGAGCGGAACAGGCCTTAAGTACCAAGCCTTTCCGGCGCTGTCCGGATCCTGGAAAACCTCTCTCGGCGTCTCCGAGTACACCAATCCCACCAACTCGGCCACGGGCTTGGGAGTGGTGACCATGGTGACCGCAACACTGACGATGATGTCGACGACGAACGCGGCCGATGCCGCAATGAACGGCACACCCTGGCCGGGAAGGTTGAGCACCCCTGCCTTACCGAGGATGAAAACGAAGACCGCAGAAAGGGTTCCGGAGACCAGGCCGACCCAGCCCGCGGTCGAGGTCATTCGTTTCCAGAACATGCCGAGGATGAACGTCGCGAACAGCGGGGCATTGAAGAATCCGAACAGCGTCTGCAGATAGTCCATCAGGTTGGAGTAGCCGGAAGCGATCAGAGCGGTGAAGATGGCAAGGATCGCCGCGGCGACCGTGGCGACCCGGCCGACCGTGATGTAGTAGTCGTCGGAGCGGTCCTTGACCACGTAGTCCTGCCAGATGTCGTAGCTGAACACGGTGTTGAACGCCGAGATGTTGGCCGCCATGCCCGCCATGAAGGAGGCCAACAGACCGGCGACGGCGACACCCAGCAAGCCGTTGGGCAGGATGTCACGGATCATCAACAACATCGCATCGTTGTACGTAACGTCGCCTTCGCCAGTCGATTTCAGGCGGATCATGTCACCGATCGCGGCCGCGGCGATCATGCCGGGCAGGATGATGACAAACGGGATGAACATCTTCGGAAACGTCGCGATGATCGGGGAGCGACGGGCCGCCGACATCGAATTGGAGGCCATCGCCCGCTGAACCTCGACGAAGTTGGTCGTCCAATACCCGAACGACAGCACGAAGCCAAGGCCGAACACGATACCGATCACCGACCACACCGGGCTGTCGAATCCGGACAGCGCTTGACCCGGCCACGTGGTCAATTGATCATGTGTCGACGCGGTCACCTTGCCGTCTGACAAGGTGTCAATCACCTTGCCCTTCAGGCCGTTCCAGCCGCCCACCCTGATGAGGCCGAACACGGTCAGCGGGACCAGCGCTGCGAGGATCACGAAGAACTGCAGCACCTCGTTGTAGATGGCGGCCGACAACCCGCCGAGCGTGATGTAGCTGAGCACGACGACCGCCGCCACGATCAGTGATATCCAGCGTGGCCAGCCGAGAAGCGCATTGACGACCGTCGCCAGCAGGAACAGGTTGACGCCCGCGATGAGCACCTGGGCGATCGCAAAGCTGATGGCGTTGACCAGGTGCGCGCCGGGGCCGAAGCGGCGGCGCATGAACTCGGGAACACTGCGCACTTTGGAGCCGTAGTAGAACGGCATCATCACCACGCCGAGGAAGAGCATGGCCGGCACTGCGCCGATCCAGTAGTAGTGCATGGTCGATATGCCGACCTCGGCACCATTCGCGGCCATGCCCATGATCTCGATCGCGCCGAGGTTCGCCGATATGAATGCCAGCCCGGTCACCCAGGCGGGCAGCCGACGGCCGGACAGGAAGAAGTCCAGGCTGGTCGAGATCTGACTTCGGGCGATGAAGCCGATGCCGAGAACGAAGACGAAGTAGATCCCGACGAGCACGTAGTCGAGCCAGCCGAGGTTGAGGCGCAGTACGTTCTCTGCAGCCAGTGTCGTGGTGGTCGTGGTCATCAACCCTTTCATCGGAGCCAGCACATGTTCGGTCAGAATCAACCAGAAACTAACAGCACTTGCAGGATATTTTGGCAAAAATCGAACATTCTGTTTGATAATGTGCGTTCCCATGCTCGCCGCTGAACGCCGCCATGCGATCTTGCGGGCATTGAACGCGGACGGCGCGGTCCGGGTCGCCGACCTGGCGGCCGAACTCGACGTTTCCGAGATGACCGTTCGCCGTGACCTCGACACCCTTGATGCACAGAACCTGTTGCGCAAGGTGCACGGCGGTGCGGTGAGCAGACACAACCGTGGCGAAGAACCACGGTCATCGGAGAAGGCGGGTCAGCAGCGCGCCGAGAAGGAGGCGATCGCGGCGCTCGCGGCCGAAAGCGTCGAGGACGGCATGACGATCGCGATCAGCGCTGGCACCACCACCACCGAACTCGCCCGCCTGCTGCGGCACCGGTCGTCGATCACCGTGGTGACGAACTCCATCAACGTCTTCGAGGTGCTGACCGAACCCGGCGCGGATGCCGCCGACGCACCGCAGGTGTATCTGTCCGGTGGCGTCCGCACGCCGTCGGATGCGCTCGTCGGACCGATTGCCGACGCCGCGATCTCGTCGTTCCGGGTGGATGCCACGTATCTCGGCGTACATGGCTTCGATCCGCGGGCCGGCCTGACCACACCCAATATCGCCGAGGCGCAGACGAATCGGACACTTATCGGGATCGGCGCGCAGCTGATCGTGGTGGCCGATCACACCAAGTACCGAGAAGTTGGGACCAACGTGTTCGCCCGGATGCGCCGAGTGGACAACCTGATCGTCGACGACGGTCTGACGATCGCCGACCGCGGCATCATCGAGGAGCATGTCGGACGCCTGACCATCGCCACGGTGATGCGACAACCATGAACGACCCCGCGACACGGTGGACGCTGGCCGACGGCCGCGAGCTGTTGTTGTTCGCGCTGCCGGGGCGAACCCCGGCGCCGGTGCCCGATCTGCGTCCGCTGCCCGAGCAAGGAATTGGCCAGTCGCAGTTGCGGTTTGACCGCCAGACCGGACAGTGGGTGATCATCGCGGCGCTGCGCCAGGACCGCACGTACAAGCCGCCGGCCGAGGCGTGCCCGCTGTGCCCCGGGCCAACAGGGCTGACCAGTGAGATCCCCGCTCCCGACTACGACGTCGCGGTCTTCGAGAACAGGTTTCCCAGCCTTTCCCTTGCGGACAGCGCGCCGTTTCACCTTCCGCCGGTCAACAGCGATCTGTTCCCGTCTGCGCCGGGCCACGGCCGGTGCGAGGTGATCTGCTTCTCCAGCGACCACACCGGCTCGTTCAGCCAGCTCGAACTGCCGCACGCGCGTCTCGTCGTCGACGCATGGCGCCACCGCACCGCTGACCTGATGGCACGGCCCGGCGTCGCGCACGTGTTCTGCTTCGAGAACCGCGGCGAGGAGATCGGCGTGACGTTGACGCATCCGCACGGCCAGATCTACGGCTATCCGTATCTGCCGCCGCGCGCGGCGCTGATGCTGCGTGAGGCGCGCGCCCATGCCGACCGCACCGGCGGCAACCTATTCACCGACATCCTCGCCCACGAGGTGGCCGACGGCAGCCGCATCGTCGCGCAGACCGGGCTGTTCACCGCATTCGTACCGTTCGCCGCACGCTGGCCGGTCGAGGTGCACATCTATCCGAACCGGTTCGTGCACAACCTCGTTGACCTGACCGATGCGGAGCTCGACGGGTTCGCACAGATCTACCTCGACGTGCTTGGCCGGTTTGACCGCATGTATCCGACTGCGCTGCCCTACATCTCCGCGCTGCACCAGTACGCCAACACCGACGAACAGCGCGAAGGCTACTTCCACGTCGAGCTGATGTCGGTGCGGCGCAGCGCGACCAAGCTGAAGTTCCTGGCCGGTTCCGAATCCGCGATGGACGCATTCATCAGCGATGTCGCGCCGGAGAGCGTGGCACAGCGCCTGCGGGAGCTCGGATGAGCGCGATCAGATACGCGGCACCCGGCCGGATCAACCTGATCGGCGAGCACACGGACTACAACCTCGGTTTCGCGCTGCCGATCGCCCTTCCCGAGCGCACGGTGGTGACCTATGTGCCTGACGACATCCCGGAGGTCGCCGTGCGCAGCGACATCCAGGACGGCGACGTTCGGATACCGCTAGACACCGCTCCCGGCGACGTGGCGGGCTGGGCAGGCTATGTGGCCGGAGTGATGTGGGCGCTGAGCGCGGCAGGCCACCGCATCCAGGGCGGGACGATGTCGATCACGAGCGACGTCGAGATGGGCTCCGGTGTGGCGTCTTCGGCAGCGCTGGAGTGCGCGGTGCTCGGTGCGCTCACGAGCGCCATCGGCCTGCGCGTCGATCGGATCGAGCTGGCGCGCATCGCGCAGCGGGCCGAGAACGACTATGTCGGTGCGCCAACCGGGTTGATGGACCAACTGGCCGCGCTGTGCGGAGAGCCGCGCAAAGCGTTGATGATTGACTTTCAGGAGCTGACCGTGC
>JAVRPX010000010.1:0-4763 GCA_032161985.1 Mycobacterium sp. | reverse complement strand
GCGAGATCGGTGATGATGTCGCCGAACAGGTTGTCGGTGACGATCACGTCGAACCGCCCGGGATCGGTGACGAGGTGGATCGTCGCGGCATCGACGTGCTGATACGCGGTGCCAACGTCGGGGTATTCGGCCGCGATCTCCTGCACGGTGCGAAACCACAAATCGCCTGCGAACGTCAGCACGTTGTTCTTGTGCACCAGCGTCAGATGCTTGCGGCGCTGCCGCGCCCGGCGGAACGCATCGTGCACGACACGACGGACACCGAACGCGGTGTTGACGCTGACCTCGGTGGCGATCTCGTTCGGTGTGCCCACCCGGATCGCCCCACCCGTACCGGTGTACGGGCCCTCGGTTCCCTCGCGGACAACGACGAAGTCGATATCGGGGTTGCCCGCCAGCGGCCCCGTCACACCCGGATAGAGCCGCGCCGGTCGCAGGTTGATGTGATGGTCGAGCGCGAACCGGATGCGAAGCAACAGGCCGCGTTCCAGCACACCGCTGGGCACCGACGGGTCGCCGATCGCGCCGAGCAGGATCGCATCGTGGGCCTGCAATTCGTCGAGCACCGACTCGGGCAGCACCTCGCCGGTGGCGTGGTACCGCCGCGCGCCCAGGTCGTAGCTTGTCTTCTCCACACCGGGTAGCACCGCATCGAGGACCTTGACGGCCTCGCCGACCACCTCGGGGCCGATGCCGTCGCCGGCGATGATCGCCAATTTCACGTTAGATCCACCACTTCCAGGAGTTTGGCGCCGACGGCCCCGGCGATCGCGGCGCGGGCATCGGCGGGTACGTCGCGGTCGATGCGCAGCAGGATCGTCGCGCCAGGTCCTTCGGCGTCCTCACTGAGCTGTGCCGCGTGGATGTTGATGTCGGCGGCACCGAGCAAGGTGCCGATCTTGCCAAGCGTTCCCGGCTGGTCGATGTAGTTGACGATCAGGTACATGCCCGCGGCGCGCAGATCGAAGTTGCGGCCGTTGATCTGAACGATCTTCTCGACCTGTTGCGGCCCCGACAGCGTGCCTGCGACGTTGGCCACCGAACCGTCGGAGTACACCGCACGCACGTCGACCACACTGCGGTGATTGGGACTCTCGGTGGCGGTGCTGATGTCGGCCTGCACGCCACGTTCCGCCGCGAGTGCCGGTGCGTTGACGAACGTCACCGGGTCTTCGATGATCGCGGAGAACAACCCCCGCAGCGCCGAAAGCCGCAGCACTTCAACATCTTCCGCGGCCAGCTCGCCGCGCACCTGGACCGCCAATGACACGGGCAGCTCGCTGGACAGCACACCGACGAGGACGCCGAGCTTGCGGACCAGATCGAGCCACGGCGCCACTTCCTCGCCGACAACACCGCCGCCCACGTTGACGGCGTCGGGCACGAATTCACCGGCCAGCGCCAGCTTCACGCTTTCGGCCACGTCAGTGCCTGCCCGGTCCTGCGCTTCGCCGGTCGACGCGCCGAGGTGTGGTGTCACGACGACCTGGGGCAGCTCGAACAGCGGGCTGTCAGTGGTCGGTTCCTTGGCGAACACGTCGATGCCTGCCCCCCGGACGTGTCCGGACCTGACCGCCTCCGCCAGCGCTTCCTCGTCGACCAGCCCACCCCGGGCAGCATTGACGATGATCACGCCCGGCTTCGTCTTGGCCAGCGCCTCCTTGCCGATCAGCCCGGCGGTCTCCGGGGTCTTCGGCAGGTGCACAGATATGAATTCAGCGCGGCCGAGCAGCTCGTCGAGGGTCAGTAGCTCGATGCCGAGCTGCGCGGCGCGTGCCGCCGATACATAGGGGTCGTACGCGACGACATGCGTGCCGAATGCGGCCAGCCGCTGCGCCACCAACTGGCCGATGCGGCCGAGCCCCACGACGCCGACGGTCTTGCCGTAGATCTCGGTGCCGGAGAACTTTGACCGCTTCCACGTGTGCTCGCGCAGCGACGCATCCGCCGCCGGGATTTCGCGGGCCGCGGCAAGCAGCAGGGCCAGCGCGTGCTCGGCAGCGCTGTGGATGTTCGATGTGGGCGCGTTCACCACCAACACGCCACGTGCGGTAGCGGCGTCGACGTCGACGTTGTCAAGGCCAACGCCGGCGCGGGCGACGATCTTCAGCTTGGACCCGGCCGCGAGCACCTCGGCGTCGACCGTGGTCGCCGACCGCACCAGCAGCGCGTCGGCCTCCGGCACGGCGGCCAGCAGCTTCTCTCGGTCGGGGCCGTCGACCCAGCGGACTTCTACCTGGTCGCCGAGGGCAGCGACGGTCGATTCGGCCAGTTTGTCGGCGATAAGCACAACGGGAAGACTCACGTCGACACAGCCTAATGGGCTGCAATGTGTGGGTGCTGGGCGGGAGAATCGCGAGCGTGGACGTCACCGTCGTCGGTAGTGGACCCAACGGCTTGGCGGCCGCCGTCATCTGCGCTCGTGCCGGTCTGTCGGTGCAGGTGTTCGAAGCCCAGCCCACGCTGGGCGGCGGGGCGCGCACCCTCGCCGATCCGGAGTTCTCGGGGGTCGCCCACGACATCTGTTCGGCTGTGCATCCGCTGGCGCTCGCGTCGCCGTTCCTTGCGGAGTTCAACCTGCCCACCCGCGGGGTGGCGCTGAAAGCGCCCGGGGTCGCCTACGCCAACCCGCTGCTGGGCCTGCCCGCCGCGGTCGGCTATCACGATCTCGACCGCACCTGCGCCGAGTTGGGCGATGGCGATTCGTGGCGGCGTCTGCTCGGCCCGCTGGTTGGACGTGCCGACGGTGTGATCAAACTGCTGCTCGGCGACAAACGCTCGATACCTCCAGACCTGATCGCCGCCGCCCTGGTGGCCCGGCGGCTCGTGGAGCAGGGCACGCCGGCGTGGCGCTCGCTAGCGGGAACCGATGCTCGCGCACTGTTCACCGGTGTTGCCGCACATACGATTTCGCAAATGCCGTCGCTGGTGTCCGCAGGCGCGGGGCTGATGCTGGCCACGCTGGCCCATACCGTTAGCTGGCCGATACCGGTCGGCGGCAGTCAGGCCATCCCGAACGCGTTGATGGCCGACCTGCGCGCGCACGGCGGCACCCTGTCGTCGGGCCAGGAGATCACCGAGCCCCCCAGCGGTGTCGTGCTTTTCGATACGGCTCCCACCGCTCTGCTGAGTATCTACGGCGACCGATTGCCTGCGCGGTATGCGAAGGCGCTGCAGCGCTACCGTTTCGGTCCGGGTGTCGCGAAGGTCGACTTCGTGCTGTCGAGCGAGATTCCGTGGAGCGACGCGCGGCTGGCCGACGCACCGACACTGCACATGGGCGGCAGCCGCGAGCAGATGGCCCACGCCGAGCGGGAGGTTGCCGCGGGCCGCCACGCGGAGTGGCCGATGGTGCTCGCCGCCCTGCCGCATCTGGCCGACCCGAGCCGCATCGACGCACAGGGACGTCGCCCGCTGTGGACGTACGCACATGTGCCGTCGGGCTCCCCCGTCGACCAGAGCGAAACCATCACAGAGATTTTCGAACGTTTCGCGCCCGGCTTCCGCGACGTCGTCGTTGCGGTGCGCTCTGTGCCCGCCGCACGGCTGGCCGAACACAACGCCAACCTCGTCGGCGGCGACATCGGCGTCGGTGGCAACACGTTGTTCCACGCGCTGGCGGGCCCGACACCGCGGCTCAACCCGTGGAGCACGCCGATTCCCAAGGTGTACCTGTGCTCGTCGGCGACGCCACCGGGCGGCGGCGTGCACGGGATGTCCGGCTACTACGCCGCGCGCACCGTGCTGCGCCGCGAGTTCGGCATCAAGCAGCTGCCGAGCCTCTCGCCCTGAATCGCGTTACGGTTCGCTGATGGCGGAACACGAAGTCCTCTCGTGGGAGCTGTTCGGCACCGCCGCACGGCAACTCGCGGCGAGCGTCGTCGCCGACGGTTTTGCCCCGGATCTCATACTCGCGATCGCACGCGGCGGGCTGTTCGTCGCGGGCGCGCTCGGTTACGCGTTGGATGTGAAGAACGTTCACCTGATGAACGTCGAGTACTACACCGGGGTGGACGCGCGGCTGGATATGCCGGTGATGCTGCCTCCGGTGCCCAGCGTCGTTGACCTCGGCGGCGCACGGGTATTGATCGCCGACGATGTCGCCGATACCGGGGCGACGCTGTGTTTCGTTCGCGACTTCTGCGTCCAGCACGTCGCCGAGGTCCGGTGCGCGGTCGTCTACCAGAAGCCGCAGTCGACGGTCGAGTGCGAATACGTGTGGCGTCGCACCGACCTCTGGATCGACTTCCCCTGGTCGGCCCCGTCACTGCCTAGGCTTGCCCCATGAGCAAGGTTGCAGTCATTTATTACTCGGCGACCGGACACGGCACCTCGATGGCCAAGCGGGTGGCCGCCGCAGCCGAAGCCGCGGGGGCCGAGGTCCGCGTACGTCCCATCGCCGAAACCCGAGACCCGGACTCGTTCGCGCAGAACCCCGCGTGGACGGCCAACTACGAAGCCACCAAGGACCTGCCGCACGCCACGGGAGATGACATCGTCTGGGCGGACGCGGTGATCTTCGGGTCGCCGACGCGATTCGGTTCGGTGGCTTCGCAATTGCGCGACTTCCTCGACTCCCTTGGCGGCCTGTGGTCGGAGGGCAAGCTCGCCGACAAGGTCTACGCGGCGTTCACGTCGACGAACACCGCGCACGGTGGCCAGGAGACCACGCTGCTCACGCTCTACGTCACGCTGATGCACTTCGGCGGCATCATCGTGCCGCCCGGATACACCGATGCGCTGAAGTTCGTCGACGGAAACCC
>JAVRPX010000009.1:0-4769 GCA_032161985.1 Mycobacterium sp. | reverse complement strand
GCTGGCTACCGAACCCAACTTTATGCTGGACAGATGAGCGCGGGCTTCGAGATGGCGACGGCGATTGCCGTCAGCCAACCGCGCCGTGCGGTGATCGACCGGGCGTGGCGTGGCATCGGGCCGGGGGTCGAGGTGCTCAGCGGCGACGACGGCGGCCCGTTGCGGCGCACCGTCAAACGCATCATCGACCCACTGGTGCTGCGGCTACGGGCGAACACGCGGTACTCGGCGCCGTTCGTCGATGCCGACACGGCCGTGGCGATGCACGACGTGATCGTCGGACAGGGTGCTCAATTACGCGCCGCCGCAGCATGGTTCGAACTGCTCAAACGTGAGCGACGCCGGTTGCGCATCACCACGGGCAACGCCCAGGAGCTGTACTTCCCCGTGTGCTTCGAGCTGGCGGTGACGAAAGGCGCACCCGCCCAACAGGATGACGGCTCCGCCGAGGCGGTGCTGCTCGAGATCCACGGCGACCGGGATCGCACCGGGATCGAAGTGCTCAACCAGTACGTGGCCGATCCGCAGGTGGTGGCCGGGCTGACCGATCAACTCGGCAAGAGCTGGAGCGACGTGCGGGCGGGCCGAGAAATCCCGGGTCCGTTCCTGGCGGGCCTCACCACCGTGCTCGGCCCCGCCGATGGACACAGTGCCGCGGCTGCTCGGCAGCGGGTCTGGTCAGCTCTGGTCGCCGATGCCACGCCGTACAACCTCGGCGCCAAGGCGCACAGCGTGGCGGCCGAGCTGCCGTGGTCGATAACCGATCTCGGGCTGAGTTCCGTTGAGCCGCAACAGCCGCCCGCGATCGTGGGTGGGCCCGACAGCGATCGTCCGCTGAACCGTAGCGTCGTCGACCGTGTGCGGGCCACCTTGCGGCGCGTCATGGACCGCGACGAACTGCCAGACATCCCGCTGCTGTGCGCGGAAGAGGTCGACCGGTCGTGCGCGCCGTGGGGTCTGCTGGCGGAGGACAGGCAGGCCACACTGATCGCCGGGATCGAGATTGCGGTCGAGCTGGCGCCGCTGACCGCGTCCGCGATGACGCGCTATGAGCTGGCCGGCCAGATCCAGGCCCGGCTGCGCAAAGAAGCCTATGTGCTGCACGCGCGCCGGTATCTCGCCGAAAGTGGGAACATGCATCCGCGGCAGCAGCAGGTGATCGACGATCTTGTCGCGTTCGCACGCCCGTACCTCAGTCGACTGTGGGCCCGGCTGCACGGCCGAGACGTCTGGCAGGAGCCCTGCGATGACGTCGACGACGTCCGCGCGCTGCTCGAGGGGGTAGCGAGGTCGGTGAGCCTCGATCACCGGCAGCGGATCAAGGCGATGCTCGAAATGCAGGTGGCCGGATGAGACTGGTCGCCGATTCGGGTTTGTGGAGCACGGGCCAACTCGCGGCGCATCCTCAGCTGACAGCCGTGCTGGAAGTCAGTGGTGCCGTGCTGTCGTGGACCGTCGACGACTCGTCGACCGCCTCCCAGATCACGTTCACCGATCCGGCCCGCGCGGACTGGTTGTGGCGCGTCCTCGGCGAGACCGGGCACAGCGCGCTGGCCGCGGCGCTGGACGGACGCACGCCCGATGCTGTCGTCGAACTCACCGGCGTCAACGTGCTCCCGGGGTCGCTCGAACCGCTACGGCGGCTCGCCCTTGGGCACTGGCTGCGCCGCTGGTGGCCCGCCAGCCAGCGCGACGGCATCGCGGCCCTCGACGGCGTGATTCTCGACGCTGAGATCGCCGTGCTCACCGCGGCCGCCCAGGACTACTTCACCGACGACACGTTCGACTCCGACGTGGCGGCTCTGCTGCGCCCGCACGCCGCGGCGCTGAGCGCACACCTGCACGGCGGCGACCCACGAGTGATCGAACTCGTTCGGACCTGTGCTGAGCTTGCCGACGACGTCGGCGTTGCGTTCGGCGAGGCAGACCGCGTGACGCTGCACCGCGATGACTATGCGCTCGCTGCGGGCTCGGATCCGGATCGGTACGGTTCCGGCGCGATCGCCACGGGAGCCGACTCGGTCAACTGGGGCGCCGTCCCGCCCGCCATCTTCGACGCGGCCGAGCGCACCGTCGACTGGCGCATCGAGGCTGCCGGCGGCCTCACGAAAGCCGTTGTGCGCGTGGAATTATCGGGCCACGGGCTGGCGTCGGGGATCGTCGTGCGGCTGCGGTCGGGCGACCTCGGTGGTTCTGGTGTGCTCGACGCCGACGGCGTCGCGGTGTTCCCGCTCGTGGATGGGCAGCAGCAGCCCGTCACCGAATCGGCTGCGTGGGATCATGATTGGCGGTCCAGCGCGGTCATCGTGGGCGCTGACGTCCGGGAATCACCGCAGACGCGCGAGCGGATCCGGGACTTCGCGCGGGCGCGACTGCGCGGGCCCGCCCGCGACGCGTTCCTGGCCGAGATCCTGGCCGCCGAATCGGACTACTGAGCGTCGTCTGTGTCTTTGTCGTCTTTGTGCATCGACTTGCGGATCTCGTCGAGTCGTGCGGTGGCGGCGCGCTGGCGCGCGTCGTACTGCTCCTCGACGGTGCGACCCTCCGGTGATTCGGCGTCGAGTTCGGCCGCGCCGATGGAGGCGCCGTAGCGCGTTTCGATCTTCTCGCGCACCGAATCGAAGGTCGGCACACCACTGGGTGTGTAGCCGGTGTCGACGGGCGGCACCGGCGCGGCCGGCGGCGCATCCGGCGGCGTATCCGGCTGCAGCGCGATGTCGTCCACTGCCTCGCCTTCGACGGCGGGTTCCGGTTCGGGAGTGGGTTCGTCCGGCATGCTGCTCACCGTACCTCCGACGGCCTACTTCGCGGCCGCCTGCAGATGCGGCGCGGACTGAGGCGGAGCGGGCGGCGCGAACGGTTGCGTTGGCGGCGGTGCACGCAGTGGAACCGCCCGCAGGCCGGGTGTGCCGAGCTGGGCCGCCATCCACGGCAGCGCGGCGGCGAATGCGCGCGCCGCGAATGGCCAGTCGTGCTTGCCTGGCTGGGTCACCACCGCGCAGTTGATGCCCTCGGCACTGCCCGTCGCACACAGCGAGTTCGCCGCCGCGGTCTGATCGTTGGGGCTGGCGGCCGCATTCACCACCATCGGACGCGGCGGCGACGACTGGGCCGGGCCGTTGATGGCGAACCAGCCCGCCACGCCTGCGTAGGGACCGTGGCGGGTGATGACGGTCATCGGGTCGAAGGCCGCATAGGCTGCGGCGTTCCCGCCGAACAGGCGCGCGATGGTCTGGGCCTTGTTTCCCGAATTGGGCGTCAAGTCCCCTGCGATGTCTTCGAATGTGCTGAACATATCGGGATGCATCACCGCCAGGTCGACGGCGCATGTGCCGCCCATCGACCACCCGACGGCGCCCCAATTGGCGCGGTTCGGTGACGCGCCGAACTGCGAAATCATAAACGGGACAACGTCTTTAGTGAGATGATCGGCAGCGTTGCCACGCGAGCCATTGACGCATTCGGTGTCGTTGTTGAACGCGCCACCAGAGTCGACGAACACGAACACCGGCGCGTTGCCGCCGTGCGTCGCCGCGAAGTCGTCGATGGTCTTTACCGCGTTGCCTGCACGCAGCCAGTCTGCGGGAGTGTTGAACTCGCCCCCGATCATCATCACCGTCGGCAGCTGCGGCGGGGGATCGGTGGCGTACCAGGCAGGCGGAAGGTAGACCAATTCACCGCGGTGCTTGAATCCCGACGCGACGTTGGGGATGTTGACCGGCACGACGGTGCCCTTCGCCGGAATCGCATGCTGTCTCTGCATCGCGGTCACCGTGACGGCGTCCGTTTGGTCGGGCAGTGGTCCCGCGGTCAGCTGATTCCACGCGACCTGGACGGTGGGGAAGTAGCCGACCCACATGTTCAGGGCCAGCGCCGAACACAACAGGCACACCGGCAGCGCAAGTACTGACACGACGCGCCGCCGCCAGCCCGCGCCACGCCAGCCCGCTATCAGCACCCCGGCTGCGATGCCGGTGAGCCCGATCCAGATCCACAGCGAATACGGGGCGGGGTTGGTTTCGTCACTCATCCCCTGAGAGGCGATGTACCAGTACGCGGCCACCGCCAGTGCGACCCCGACCAGCGTGGCCCACGGCAGCCACACCAGGCGCCAGCGCCGGGTGCGCCAGCCGATCGCCGAGATTAGCAGGAGGCCTGCGACGACCTGCGCCGTTATCGGAACCCAACCGTGCATCAGCGAAAGGTGGTGGCGCAACGGCTCAAGTAACGTCACGGCAACAATCGTGGACGCGATACCTTGGAGGCGCCTGTGAGCGACCTGCTAACGTGGTTTGGCTAATGGGAATGGCAGGGTTTCGCGGATGCTGCGTCCGGTGATCAACATGACTACGCGGTCGACGCCCATACCGAGCCCGCCCGTCGGTGGCATTGCGTACTCCATTGCCTGGAGAAAGTCCTCGTCGAGTTCCATCGCTTCGGGATCGCCGCCCGAGGCCAGCAGCGACTGCTCCTGCAGCCGCCTGCGCTGCTCGATAGGATCCGTCAGCTCGCTGTAGGCAGTGCCCAACTCGACGCCCCACGCCACCAGATCCCAGCGCTCGGCCACCCCCGCAATGCTGCGGTGCGGCCGGGTCAACGGCGAGACCGACGTCGGGAAATCCTTGTAGAAGGTGGGCGCCTCGGTGCGGTCCTCCACAAGCCGCTCGTAGAGTTCGAGCACCACGGCGCCGGCATCCCAGTGGGTCAGATAGGGGATTGCGGCCGCGTCGCACAGCTTGCGCAGCTTGGCCAGCTCGGTGTCGGGGCCG
>JAVRPX010000008.1:0-3435 GCA_032161985.1 Mycobacterium sp. | reverse complement strand
AGGCCTCCGAGAACGTCGGGTAGTTGAAGACGGCGTCGACCAGGTATTCGATCGTGCCGCCGCAGCCCATCACCGCCTGGCCGATGTGCACCATCTCGGTGGCACTGGTGCCGAAGATGTGCACGCCCAGCAGCTTGAGGTTCTCGGTGTGCACCAGCAGCTTGAGCATGCCGTAGGAGTCGCCTGCGATCTGTCCGCGCGCCAGCTCCCGGTACCGTGACACCCCCACCTCGTAGGGGATCGCGTTCTTGGTCAGATCGACTTCGGTGGAGCCGACGTAGGACACCTCGGGGATGGAGTAGATACCGATCGGCTGTAGATCGGTCATGCCTTTCGCCGGTTCGCCGAACGCGTGGTAGGCGGCCAGTCGGCCTTGGTCCATCGACGTGGCGGCCAGCGCGGGGAAGCCGATCACGTCGCCGACGGCGTAAATGTGGTCGACCTTCGTCTGGAACTGGCTGTCGACGACGATTCTTCCTCGGTTGTCGGTTTCGAGGCCTGCGTTGGCCAGGTCCAGGTGTTCGGTCTGGCCTTGGCGGCCAGCCGAATACATCACGGTCTCGGCGGGAATCTGCTTGCCGCTGGCCAGTGTGGTGACCGTGCCCGCGGCGCCGACGTCGACCGCGGTCACCTCCTCGCCGAAGCGGAACGTCACTGCGAGGTCGCGCAGGTGGAACTTGAGCGCCTCGATGATCTCCGGGTCGCAGAACTCCAGCATGTTGTCGCGCTTCTCCACGACCGTCACCTTGGTGCCAAGCGCGGCGAACATCGAGGCGTACTCGATGCCGATGACGCCGGCCCCAACCACCACCAGTGTGGTTGGCAGGGACTTCAGGTCGAGGATGCCGTCGGAGTCGAGCACTCGGTCTTCGTCGAACTCGACGCCGGTCGGCCGGGCCGGCTTGGTGCCGGTGGCGATCACGATGAATTCGCCTCGGACGATTGTTCTTTCACCGCGGGTCTGGTCATCGACGCATACGGTGTGCTCGTCGAGGAACCTGGCGTGCCCGGTGTGGAGGTCGACCCGGTTGCGCATCAGCTGATTGCGCACCACGTCTTGCTCCTTGTTGATGACGTGTGTGGTGCGCGCCAACAGGTCGGCCGGGGTTATCTTCTCCTTGACGCGGTAGCTGGCGCCGTAGAGCTCGCGCTGGCTCATGCCGGTGAGATACACAACCGCCTCACGCAGCGTCTTGGACGGAATGGTTCCCGTGTTCACGCACACACCGCCGAGCATCCGGCCGCGCTCCACGACCGCGACCGTCTTGCCGAGCTTCGCCGCCGCGATCGCGGCCTTCTGGCCGCCCGGACCTGAACCGATGACAACGAGGTCATATTCCAGCATGGAACCCATGGCAAAAGGTCTACGCCAACTGGGGCGTTCTCGCACGCGGGGGCGTCGATACCGCGTGAATATTTGCCGACGTGGCGCGCCCGCCATGCCGGTGGCGCTGGTTACCGGGTGCACCCGCGTGATCCCCGGCACATCGAGCGCTGCAGGACGTCGGCGGGTGGCCGCCGCATCGGCCGTGGACCTGCGCTGCGTCGGCGGCCCTTAGTTTCGTCCCCAGTAGAGAATTCATCCCCAGACGCCGGCTGACGGCGCCCGCTGCGGCCGTACCCGACGGCGTCGGTTGCCATGTTGACGGGTATGACGACATCGCAATCGCCTGACTTTCACCTCAACCGGCCCGGCGTCCTGATCGCGGCCCTGCCCGCAGTACTCGGCTTCGTGCCGGAAAAGTCCCTCGTACTCGTCACCGCCGACCGCGGTGAAATGGGATGCGTTATGCGCGTTGACCTTTCGGACGATCTCGTGCACTCGCTGGAGCATGTCGCCGACGTCGCCGCGGCGGCAAGACCCGATTCGGCGATCGCAGTCGTGATCGACGAGGAGGGGGCTAGCTGCCGAATGTGCAACGACGAACACCGCGAATTGGCCGGACTGCTGACGACCGTACTGGCCGATCGCGGGATCGAACTACTCGCGGCGCACGTCGTCGACAGGGTGGCCGCGGGCGGGCGCTGGCACTGCGCCGACGGCTGCGGCAACGCCGGCATCGTCGACGACCCGTCGGCGTCGCCGCTGGCAGCGGCCGCGGTCCTGGACGGCCGCCGGCTCTATGCCCGACGTGCCGAGCTACAAGAGGTGATCGACGTGATCGATCCCGACCGCACCGACGCGCTCGCCGAGTTCATCGACGGTGGCAAACCAGACCCGGCGGAGCGCCCGGACGACGCCGCTCGCGCCGACATCGAAGCGGCGATCGCTGCGGCCGCGCGGGTAGCCGATGCCGCCGCACTCGGCGACGACATCCTGGCGCGGCTGGCGTGGGCGCTGACCGACCCCCGGGTGCGGGACACCCTCTACGCTCTGGCCGTCGGCGAGAACGCCGGGCAGGCCGAGTCGCTGTGGGCGGTGCTGTCGCGCACCCTGCCGGAGCCGTGGCGCGTCGAGGCGCTCGTGCTGCTGGCCTTCTCTGCCTACGCGCGCGGCGACGGTCCGCTGGCCGGAGTGTCACTGGAAGCTGCGCTGCGCGGCGACCCGACGCACCGTATGGCGGGCATGCTGGACACTGCCCTGCAGTCGGGGATGCGGCCCGAGCGGATCCGCGATCTGGCGATCACGGGCTACCGGCTGGCCGATCGGCTCGGCGTGCAGCTACCACCGATGCGCGCATTCGGCCGGCGGGCCGGATAGTACTGCGGTTCAGACCTTTTCGACCTTGACGGCGTGTGCCATTTCGTGGGGCAGCTCGACCTGTTCGTGGCCGGGGATCACGATCATGACGCCGCCGTGGTCGTTGGTCTCGACGGTCACCCTGGCATTGGGCACCACGCCGGCGTCCTTGAGCCGGCCGATCAATTCGGCGTCACCCTGGACGTGTTCAGTCAATTGCCGCACCACGACCGCGACGGGCATCCCGGACGGTAGCTCTGTGAGCCGCACCAGGTTGGCGTCCGCCCTCGCAAGCTCGTCGCCGACGCCGAGCTCGGAAAGGCCAGGAATGGGATTGCCGAACGGTGAGGTGGTCGGGTTGTTGAGCACCTGCACCAACCTGCGCTCGACGTCTTCGCTCATCACGTGTTCCCAGCGACACGCCTCGGCGTGCACTTCCTCCCACGGCAGCCCGATCACGTCGACCAGCAGCCGCTCGGCGAGCCGATGCTTGCGCATCACGGAGACCGCAAGTGAGCGGCCCTTGTCGGTCAGCTCCAGATGGCGGTCACCGGCGACGTGCAGCAGGCCGTCGCGCTCCATCCGCGACACGGTCTGGCTGACGGTGGGGCCACTCTGATCGAGCCGCTCGGCGATGCGTGCACGCAGCGGCACTACGCCCTCTTCTTCGAGGTCGTAGATGGTCCGCAGGTACATCTCGGTGGTATCGACAAGATCGTTCATTAGGCAACCCTCCGTCACGCCAGAGTCTACCG
>JAVRPX010000007.1:0-5617 GCA_032161985.1 Mycobacterium sp. | reverse complement strand
TTTGGTCGCTCCCGCTCCGTGGTCATTGGCTCCTCCTACAGAATTGCGCCACTGTCCTTGGCCGCCGAGATGTCGTCCCAGTCGAGGTCGAGCTCCAACAGGATCTCCTCGGTGTGCTGCCCATGTTCCGGAGCGCGCGCGGGCGACGGCGGCGTTTCGTTGAATTGCACTGGTGCCGCGACGATCTGGTACTCGTTACCTTGATCGTCCACGTTGGCGATCGTGTAGCCGTTCGGTTCGACCTGCGGGTCGTTCAGGGTCTCCCGCGGTGTGGCCAGCGCCGCCCACACGCCGGGCTCGTCGGCAAGCACCTTGTGCCAGTGCGCAAGGTCCTGGCCGGCGAGGGCCTGCCCGACCAGGGCGCAGGCCTCCGTGGCGTTGGCGATCAGGTTGCTTGACGGCACGAAGCGCGGGTCGTTGGCGAGTTCGGGAAGGCCGATCCGCTCACAGAAGCCGGCCCAGTACCGGTCGGGCTGCAGGAAGACCAACTGCAGCCACCTGCCGTCACGCGTCTTGTAGCGATTGACCAGTGGGTTGATCGCCAGGCCCGGCGGGGCTCCTGGAATACCGTCGATGCCGAACAGGTCGGCGACCGAAATCGACGGCGCGATGGACCACATCGCCTGGGCCAACAGCGATGAATCGACGATGGACGGTTCGCCGGTGCGTTCGCGATTGAAGAGCGCCGCGCAGACGCCGCCCGCGAGGGTTATGCCGCCCTGCAGGTCGCCGAAACCCGGACCCTGCACAGCGGGAGTCTCAGTGCCGAACGGTGTCATCGTGTAGGACACCCCGCCGCGAGACAGGTAGGTGGCCGCGTCGAATCCGCCCTTGTTGGCGTCGGGTCCGCGGACTCCGGTGCCGGTGCCGCGCGCGATGATGATGTTCGGGTTGAACGAGCGGATGTCCTCGACCGTCAGCCGAGCTCGTTCCAGCGGCGCAGGCAGCCAGTTGGTCAGGAACACATCGGCGGTGGCGAGGAGGCGCCCGAGGTACTCGCGGCCAGTGTCGGATTTGATATCGATCGCGATGCTGCGCTTGCCGCGGTTTCCTATCTCGAGGATGAAGTCGACGTGAGCCCGGGCGGCGTCCTTTGTGAATCCGCCGATCACCAGCGCGCGACCGGGGTCACCGCCCTTCACATCCTCCACCTTGATGACGTCCGCGCCCCAATCCGCCAGCGCCGCACCAGCAGACGGCACGTACGTCCACGATGCCAGCTCGACGACGCGCACTCCACGCAGCACTTCCGTCATTGCATAACCTTTCCGACTGCCCTTCCGACCTCTTGCAGATATCTGTCGGAGCCACCGAGGATGGCGCTCCAACCGAGCAGGCGCTTGAGATACAGGTGGGCGTCGTGCTCCCACGTGTAACCGATGCCGCCGAAGACCTGGATCGCGGTGTCGCCGACGGTGGCCAATTGGCTCGCGAAAGCCTTGGCGCGCACTGCGGCCAGGTGGCGCTCCGCGGGTGGTGCGGCATCCGCCGCCCACAGTGCGTGCAGGACGCCGCTGCGCGCGAGTTCGACCGTCTCGTACATGTCGACGCACAGGTGCTGGACCGCCTGAAAGCTCCCGATCGGCTGATCGAACTGCCGTCGCACCTTGGCGTATTCGACGGCACGGTTCATCACCGCGGTCGCCGCGCCCAGCGCGTCGGCCGCGTAGGCGATCAGCACGTCGTCAACGAGCGCCTGGACGTCAGCCTCCGATACGGACGCGAGCCGCTGGGCGGACACATCATCGAGCGTCACATTGAAGGTATTGCGCGTCTGGTCGACGTGCTTCGCATCCGCCGCACATACGCCGCCCGGCGACTTATCGACCGCATAGAGCCCTGTACCGTCGCGGTCCTCGGCCAGAACCAGCACGACGTCGGCCGCCACCGCGTCCGGCAGCGGATCGATCTCACCGCGAACAACGTCGTTCACGACGACAGGGCGGGGGGCACTCAGGGGGCCGACAGTGGCGATCGTGGAACCGTCGGCGATGCCGGTCAACACCGAGGCGGCAGTCGCCCCCGCAGCCATTCGCGTCAGTGCGCGCGTCGCGGCGACGGCGGTGGACAGCCACGGCCCAGGATGAAGTGCTGCGCCGAGTTCCTCGGCCACGATGCCGGTCTCGACCATGGTCATGCCCGATCCGCCGAACTCCTGAGGTACCAGCACGCCGGTAGCGCCCAGGGCGGCCAACCCACCCCACACCTCGCGGGTGGTGCCGATCGGATCGTCGAGCATCGGCCGCACATGGGTTGTCACGCTGGCTTTTTCGGCGAGGAAGCGGCGCACGGTGTCACGCAGCGCCACCTGCTCGTCGGTGAGCTCGAGGTTCATCTGTGCCCTCTGCTCTTCGCGCAAGCGCTCATCGCCGCGGCAGCCCTAACACTCGGGTCGCGGTCACGCTCTTGTTGATCTGTGTCGTGCCGCCCGCGATGGTCAGGGAGCGCGAGGTCAGTCGACGGTCCGACCACCGTCTGTGCCCACCGAGCACGTCGAACGCCAGCGCGGCCAGCTCCTGGCCGACCTCGGCCCACACGCTCTTGGCCAGGCTGGCCGACCCGAGCGCGTCGCCGCCGTGCAGCGTCGCCGAGATAGACCGTTGACAGAGCACCTCCAGGTACTTGATGCGCACCGCAACCTCGCCGAGGCGGCGCAACGTGGCGGTGTCTTCGAGCACCGGCCTTCCGTCGACCTCACAGTCGGCCAGGTCGGCCACCAGATCTTGTAATTGCACCTCTAGCTGCGCATACAGCCGGGCCGCTCCAGCGCGCTCGTGGCTCAGCGTGGTGGTGGCCACCTGCCACCCGCCGTTCAGCGGGCCGAGTAACGAGCCTGCGGGCACCCGCACGTCGTTGAAGAACACCTCCGCGAAATCGGCGTCTCCGTTGAGCGTGACCAGCGGACGTGCCTCGATCCCGGGCAGTGCCATGTCGACGATCAGGCACGAGATGCCCTTGTGCTTGGAGGCGTCGGGGTCGGTGCGCACATACAGCTGACACCAATCGGCGCGATGTCCCAGCGAAGTCCAGATCTTCTGGCCGTTGATGACGTACTCGTCGCCGTCCAACACCGCGCGGGTGCGAAGAGAGGCCAGATCGGACCCAGCTTCTGGCTCCGACATGCCCTGGCACCAGATGTCGTCGGCGCGCACCATCCGGGGGAGCAGATCGCGCTTGTGGGCATCCGTGCCGTATTGCATGATCGCGGGCGCGATATTGTTCATCCCGATCACGTTGAGCGCCACCGGAGCCCGCGCATGGATGGTTTCCTCCGCATAGGCCAGCTGTTCGAGCACGGTGGCTCCGCGACCGCCGTACTCCTGCGGCCATGACACCGCACCCCAGCCCGCGTCGGCTAACTTGGCATCCCACCCACGCAGCGTTTCGAATGTGTCGGGATCACGGCCGCGCCGTCGGCCCGCGGCGACCACCTCATCGGTCAGGTTCGTGGCCAACCAGGCGCGCAGTTCCTTACGGAACTGCTCGACCTCCGGCGGGTATGAGAAGTCCACGATGTCCTGTCGAGAGGGGTCCAATTCGTTTCTTTATAATTTTAGGTAGTATAGCTACCGCTGGAGTTACAGTTGCAGCAATGTTGCAGGACAACTTCGTGGATGGGTTTTCGATGGCGTGCCCCTGTGTCCAAGCCGGGTCGGCCCCTCGAAGATCCTCCGAGATAAGGGCATTGACAGGCGGCCGCAGTGCGGCTCATTGGTGTTGACCGTCTCAGAAAGGACCGGCAATGGGCAGGGTGACGGGCAAGGTGGCGCTGATCAGCGGAGCCGCACGCGGTCAGGGGCGGTCACACGCGCGGTTGCTGGCCGCCGAGGGTGCCGACATCATCGCGGTGGATATCTGCGAGGACATCGAGACCAACGAGTACCCGCTCGCGCGGCCCGAGGACCTCGATGAGACGGCGCGGCTGGTCGAGAAGGAGGGTCAGCGCGCGTTCACCCAGATCGCCGATGTCCGCGACCGCGCGGCGCTGGCCGCCGCGATCGATCGCGGCGTCGAGGAGTTCGGCCAGCTCGACATCGTGGTCGCCAATGCCGGCATCTGCCCTATGACCGCAGGCCTTCCGCCGCAGGCTTTCGTCGACGCGGTCGACGTGGACCTCGTCGGTGTCATGAACCTCATCCACGCCAGCATGAAGCACCTGCACGCCGGCGCGTCGATCATTGCCACGGGATCGGTGGCGGCCTTCATGGCGACGGCGGTCAATACCAGCGGCATGGACGGCGGACCCGGCGGCGCCGGGTATGCGTTCGCGAAACAGGTTGTCGCGCACTATGTCAACGACCTCGCCAGGACCCTTGCTCCTGAGCAGATTCGCGTGAACGCGGTGCACCCGACGAATGTCAACACCGACATGCTGCACAGTCCGCCCATGTATAAGGCGTTCCGGCCGGATCTGCAGAACCCGACTCGTGAGGACGCCGAGGTCGTGTTCCCGGTGATTCAGGGGATGCCGATCCCGTACGTCGAACCCGAGGACATCAGCGAAGCTGTGCTGTTCCTCGCGAGTGACGCCGCCCGCTACGTGACCGGCCAGCAGCTCCGGGTCGACGCGGGCGGCTTCCTGAAGATCAAGCCGTGGTCGGGCGTATAGGGGAGGCGCGAACATGCCCAAAGGAATCATCTACGTGGAGACGATGCCGGCCTCGCCGGACAGGGAAGTCGAGTACCACAAGTGGTACAACAACACGCATCTGGAGCAGATCCTGTCGGTCGACGGGATCGTCTCGGCACGCCGGTTCGCACCGACGAACGGCGATGGCCCATTCATCGCGATCTATGAGCTTGATTGCGACGACCTCGATGCGGCCGCGCGGCAGATGGGCGGACTGGCGTTGACCGGCCTCGACAACATCGCCATGGACCCCAAGCCGGTTCCCCACGTATACCGGGAGATCGGGTCGCTCGGACCGTGACGCTTCCGACTGACGTTCAGCGGCGCATCTATGCGCTGATGGTCTTGATGAAGGCCGCCGACGACCGGCTGTCCAAGGGCATCGGCACCGGCGAGTTCATGTGCGTGTACTGGCCGTCGCGCGGACAGGAGGCGATCGCCGCGGCGATGGGCGTCACGCTGCGCGTCGATGACCAGCTGGTGACGACCTACCGCGGGCTGCATGACCTGATCGGCAAAGGCGTTCCGCTGGAAGAGATCTACGGCGAGATGATGGGCCGCACCGTCGGCGCGAGCCGCGGCAAGGGCGGCACCATGCACATCGCCAAACCGGAGGTGGGCGTGATGCTCTCGACGGGGATCGTCGGCGCAGGCCCTCCGGTGGGAGTCGGGCTGGCGATGGCGGCGAAGCGCAAGGGCCTGGACCGCGTAACCGTGGTGAGCTTCGGTGACGGCGCGACGAACACCGGCTCGTTTCACGAGGCGGCCAACATGGCGGCACTGTGGGACCTGCCGATGGTGTTGGTATGCCAGAACAACATGTACGCGGAGATGACGCCGACCAGAGACACGATGAAGATCGAGCACGTCGCAGAGCGGGCCGCCGGCTACGGCATGCTCGGTGTTCGCGTCGACGGCAACGACCCGTTGGCCGTCGCGGACGCACTCGCCGAGGCGATCGGCAAGGCGCGCAACGGCGACGGCCCC
>JAVRPX010000006.1:0-15577 GCA_032161985.1 Mycobacterium sp. | reverse complement strand
GTCGGCATCGCGGCGTCGGTGGCGGCGCTGGACCCGGTGGCGCTCTACGGCGACGCACTGATCAACAACCGGGTCGACGCGGTCGTCGGCTGGCATCAGGCCGGCGGCGATCTCGCGTCCGCGTTGGCGTCGCGATACGGCTGCCCGGCACTGGAGGCGACGGCGGTCTCGACCGCAACTCCCGGGACGACGTCGTCGCCAACCTCGCCGCAGCCGCCGACAAACAATGCGCCGGTGCCGCCGCGGCCGACCACCACCCCGACGCCGACCACGCCGAGCCCGGCGCCGGAATCCGGTCAGCTCGTCCAGGCGCCCAGCAATATCACCGGCATATGCGACCGCAGCATTCAGCCGAAGATCGACGCGGCGCTCGACGGCACCGAAGACATCGGTGAGGTGATCAACGCTGTCGAACCCCGGCTGTGGAACATGTCGACAGTGCTGCCGATCCTGCAGGACACCACGATCGTCGCGGCGGGTCCGAGCGTGCGGAACGTCAGTCTGTCCGGCGCCGTGCCTGTCGGCATCGTCGGCGACGCGGCTAAGTGGGTCAAGACCGCGCAGTGATCAGTTCAGTCACCTCAGACACGGGGTGTGGTCGATCGACTCGACCGATGTTCGCGAAGCACACGAAGACCGTGGGCCGAGGAAGCCGCCACGAGGAACACGACGAGCAGCCACCACGGTGGCCGGGCCAACTCCCAGACGAAGATCGCGGCCCAAATCGGCGCCCGCTGCGTTATCGCGAGCACTCCCGCCGCGCATGTAAGCGACACCGCGGGGACGCTCACGGTGTGCTGCGTCCACGTGTTGATCGCGATCGCGACAACCGATCCCATTGCAGCGCCGGTGGCCAATGCAGGCGTGAGCATGCCGCCGACCGCGCCCGTCCGCAGGAACACCGCAGTGAGAAGTGGTTTGAGGCAGAGGATCACGACCGCCGAGCCGAGCGTCAGACCGCTGGCCAAGCTCACCGTGAGGATGCTCTTACCGTTTCCCGGCAGCTCCGGCCACCACACGGAGCAGATGCCGATCAACAACCCGGCGGCAGCGATCGCCGGTACCAACACCCACGACTTGATGGTGGTGGCGGGGCGAGCAACCGCCATGATTCGGTTGAAGAGCAGCCCCACACCAAAGGCAAGTGGTGACAAAACCAGCGCGAAACCCGTTAGAAGATAGGACAATTGCGGGTCAGGCCAGGTCAGGGGCGGGACGTCATGGGTGACCCGTGACGCGACGGTCACGGCAAGGCTCGAGGTGATCAGCGCAGTGCCCACCGCTCGGGGATGCCAGGTGTTGAGCATGATTCGGGTCGCGAACAACGCGCCGCCGACGGGAACGCTATAGACGGCCGCCAGGCCCGCTCCTGCAGCGCACGCGAGCAGTATCTCTCGGTCGCGGGCGGTGATCGACCATCGTGATGTCCCGAGATCGCCTAGTGCCGCAGCGAATTGACGTGGCGCACCTTCACGACCGAGCGACGCTCCTGAGCCGACGAGGAGCACCTGCAACGCCGCGTCCAGTGATAGCGGTAGGCGTGGCAATCGCCGGTGGTTCGCGATGGTGTCGGCCAGCGGCGGGACCTCGGTGCGGCGGCGCAGCATCCACCAGCCGAGACCGGCGAGCGCGCCACCCACCATCGGGCCAAGCGCGCGTCGCACCGGACTGCTGTCGGTGACGCCGCTGAGCAGGGTGCCGAAAGAGTAGTGGTAGGTCAGGTGTTCGACGGCGCGCAGCAGCAGCGTCGTCGACAGACCGGCCACCCCAGCCAGCAGACCAATGAGGACGATCGCGCCCCCGAACTCAACGGTGCGCCGCGTCACCGGGTGAATCTATGTCAGCAACCGGGCAAGCTGGTGCGAATGGAGACCCCCCGGCTGCTGTTCGTGCATGCCCATCCGGACGACGAGACCCTGACGACGGGCGCGACCATCGCCTACTACGCCGCCCGCGGCGCGCGGGTCCAGGTCGTGACCTGCACTCTCGGTGAGGAGGGTGAGGTGATCGGCGAGCGCTTCGCACAGCTCGCGGTCGACCAAGCCGACCAGCTGGGCGGCTACCGCATCGGCGAGCTGACCGCGGCACTAAACGCGCTGGGAATCGAGGAACCGATATTCCTCGGCGGTGCGGGACGGTGGCGTGACTCGGGGATGGAAGGCACACCGGCGCGGCACCGGCAGAGATTCATCGACGCCAATCCACGCGAGGCCGTCGGCGCGCTGGTTGACATCATCCGCGAGCTACGCCCGCACGTCGTTGTCACCTACGACGCCAACGGCGGCTACGGACACCCCGACCACATCCATGCTCACGAGGTCACGAGAGCTGCCGTCACCGCATCCGGCGGTGCCGACTATCCCGGCGAACCATGGTCTGTGCCGAAGATGTACTGGACCGTGATGGCGAAGTCCGCGATGGGCGCCGGTCTCGACGCGCTCGACGACGTACCGCCCGACTGGATCCGGGTCTCGATCGATGACGTGCCCTTCGGCTACCCCGACGACGCGATTGACGCCGTAATAGAGGTGGCCGAGCAGTTGCCCGCCAAGGTGGCTGCACTGCGCGCGCACGCAACCCAGGTGACCGTCGCCCCGGACGGCCGGTCCTGCGCCCTGTCGAACAGCATCGCGCTGCCGATTGGGGCGATCGAGCACTACATCCTTGCGGCGGGAACCCCCGGCGTCCGCGACGGCCGCGGGTGGGAAACCGACCTGCTGGCCGGGCTGAACCTGGAATAACTCAACCGGCACGCGGTAAGCTGCCCGACAGTCGACCGCGTGTGGAAGGGATGGCGATGGACCCGGACATGGATCCCAACCTGCAGCACTGGCAGGACCGCGCTGACAGCTTTCAGTGGGTGCTCGGGTCGCTCGTCTCATTGATAGACAGCATCCCGACCTGACACCACTGCGTCCCGCCGTTCTCACGCTGCTTGCGATTGACGGTGTGCTCTCGGCCGTCGCAGCCGCGTTCTTCCTTCCGCTCCGAATCGGTTCGGTGCCGTTTCCGGTCAGCGCGCTCTTAAGTGGTCTGGTCAATGCCGCGCTGGTGTGGGCCGCATTGCAATGGGCGTCCTCACCGCGGGTGGCCGCGCTGCCCTTGTGGTGCTGGCTGCTCACCGTCGCGGGGCTGACGTTCGGCGGGCCGGGCGACGACATCGTGTTCGGCGGCGTCGGAATCACGGAGTACGCGCCGCTGCTGCTGATCGTTTTGGGCGCGCTTCCGCCGGCGTCGCTGCTGTGGCGCCACGTACGCGCGGCCGCCTGACGGTTACTCCTTCTTGCCGGTGTCGTCCTTCTTGCCTGTCTCGTGATCCGTCGGTGGCTCGTTGTGGCGGCGGCTTGCCGGCTGTGACCGTCGTCACGTCGTCGGCTGACGCTTTACTCCTCGCTGGGTTATCCGTGGGCGGTGGCTAGCTCGCTATTGAGGTTCGTGGACGTGGAGGTGGCCGTCGCCGCCTGTCGTCAATGTCTGCCCGGCTGTGACCAGCGCATGGCGGGGGCCCATCAAGGCATGGTTGTCGGTCCGCAACCTCCGTGACCGGCCGGACATGCCAGTTGACGCACAGTTAGGGCGTCGTCCCCGTTCGTCAGCAGTTCCGGCAAGGGTGCCGGAGACGGCGGCCCAGACCGTTGACCCGATCAGCGGCCGGGGGAGTTCACATAAGACCACCCGCCACCGGGTGGCCGTGAACAGTGAGGACAGAACCGGACCAGCGCAACCCGCTGTGAAGGAACCTCGCAAGAGGAGCGTCTGAGAATGATCGCCAAAGATCACGCATGCGCAAACGGACTACTGTGGCCGATATGCTCGGCGCAGTGGTTTCAGAATGTGAGACGCGCGGATGATTCTCGGCGACGCAACGGTTACACGGGAGTGGCTCTGAACCCCCAGCGCGGCGCCGATCTGCCCAGCCCGGTGATCCCTCCGAAGTCCGGAGCGCCCAGCTCCGCCGCGCTGAGGCGGGTGTTGCGGCGGGCGCGCGACGGGGTGGCGCTCAACGTCGACGAGGCCGCGATCACCATGACCGCCCGTGGCGAGGACCTGGCTGATCTGTGCGTGAGCGCGGCGCGGGTGCGTGATGCGGGTCTTGAGGCTGCGGGCCGGCGTGGGCCGAACGGCCGGTTGCCGGTGTCCTACTCGCGCAAGGTGTTCATTCCCGTCACTCATCTGTGCCGCGACACCTGTCATTACTGCACGTTCGTCACGGTGCCGGGCAAGCTGCGGGCCGCCGGGATGGGCATGTTCATGGAGCCCGACGAGATTCTCGACGTGGCTCGCCGGGGCGCCGAATTGGGTTGCAAGGAGGCGTTGTTCACCCTGGGCGACCGGCCGGAGACGCGCTGGGACGAGGCCCGGCAGTGGCTCGACGAGCGCGGCTACGACTCGACGCTGGATTACGTGCGCGCGATGGCGATCCGAGTGCTGGAGGAGACCGGGCTGCTGCCCCATCTGAACCCGGGCGTCATGTCGTGGTCGGAGCTGTCGCGGCTCAAGCCCGTGGCGCCGTCGATGGGCATGATGCTGGAGACCACGTCGCGACGGCTGTTCGAGACCAAGGGCCTGGCGCACTACGGCAGCCCGGACAAGGATCCCGAGGTACGACTGCGCACGCTGGCCGACGCCGGCCGGTTGTCGATTCCGTTCACCACGGGGCTGCTCGTCGGCATAGGGGAGACGCTGGTCGAGCGGGCCGAGACCATCCACGCAATTCGCCAGTCGCATAAGGAATTCGGGCACGTTCAGGAAGTGATCGTGCAGAACTTCCGCGCCAAGGACCACACCGCGATGGCCGCGGTGCCCGACACGGGTTTCGAGGACTTCGTGGCGACGGTGGCGGTTACCCGGTTGGTGATGGGGCCCAAAATGCGCATCCAGGCCCCGCCGAACCTGGTGTCGCGCGCCGAATGCCTGGCGTTGATCGGCGCCGGTGTCGACGATTGGGGCGGGGTGTCCCCGTTGACGCCCGATCACGTGAACCCGGAGCGGCCCTGGCCTGCGCTGGACGAGCTCGAGGCCGTCACCGCCGAGGCCGGTTACGACCTGGTGCAGCGGCTCACCGCGCAGCCGGCCTACGTGCAGGCCGGCGCGGCGTGGATCGACCCCCGGGTCCGCGGACACGTCGACGCGCTGGCCGACCTGGAAACCGGACTGGCCGCCGACGTGAATCCGGTTGGCAGGCCGTGGCAGGAGCCTGACGAGGCGACCGAGTCGTTGGGCCGCACGGACCTACACGCCGCGATCGATTCCGAGGGCAGGCGCACTGAGACCCGCAGCGACCTGGGCAGCGCCTTCGGCGACTGGGAGTCGATCCGCGAGAAGGTGCACGAGCTGGCGGCGCGGGCACCTGAGCGCATCGGCACCGACGTGTTGGCGGCGCTGCGCTCGGCCGAGCGCGATCCGGCCAGCTGCAGCGACGACGAGTATCTTGCGTTGGCCACCGCCGACGGTCCTGCTCTGGATGCCGTTGCGGCGCTGGCAGATTCGCTGCGTAAAGACGTGGTGGGCGACGACGTGACGTTCGTTGTCAACCGCAACATCAACTTCACCAACATCTGCTACACGGGGTGCCGGTTCTGCGCATTCGCGCAACGCAAGGGCGACGCCGACGCGTACTCGCTATCTAGTGCCGAGGTCGCCGACCGCGCGTGGGAGGCTCACGTCGCCGGGGCAACCGAAGTGTGCATGCAGGGCGGCATCGACCCCGAATTACCGGTGACGGGCTACGCCGATCTGGTGCGCGCGGTCAAGGCCAGGGTGCCGTCGATGCATGTGCATGCGTTTTCTCCGATGGAGATCGCCAACGGGGTGACCAAGGCCGGACTGTCGATCAGGGAGTGGCTGACCAGCTTGCGGGAGGCAGGACTCGGGTCGATTCCCGGGACCGCTGCCGAGATCCTCGACGACGAGGTGCGCTGGGTGTTGACCAAGGGCAAGCTCCCGACGTCGATGTGGATCGAGGTCGTCACGACCGCCCACGAGGTCGGGCTGCGATCGTCGTCGACGATGATGTACGGCCACGTCGACCAGCCGCATCACTGGGTCGGCCATCTCAATGTGCTGCGCGGTATCCAGGATCAAACCGGCGGGTTCACCGAGTTCGTACCGCTGCCGTTCGTACACCAGAGCAGCCCGCTGTACCTGGCGGGCGGCGCCCGGCCGGGCCCGACGCACCGCGACAACCGCGCGGTGCACGCGCTGGCGCGAATTATGTTGCACGGCAGGATTTCCAACATCCAGACCAGCTGGGTCAAGCTCGGTGTTGAGCGCACGCAGGTGATGCTCACCGGTGGCGCCAACGACCTCGGCGGCACGCTGATGGAGGAGACCATCTCGCGGATGGCGGGCTCGGAGTTCGGGTCGGCCAAGAGCGTCGAGGAGCTCGTCGGGATCGCCGCGGGCATCGGCCGACCAGCTCGCCAACGCTCTACGACATACGCACCACTCGCTGCCTAACCCACTGCCGCGAGTGTGAGTGTCTGCCCGCCGACACGCCGCTGTACGTGTGATTTTGCGCACGCTCGCTTCGAAATTCGCAAGGGTTCTCACGTTGTCAAGTCGGCACGTTCAGGGAACTGCCAGCCGAAAGTCGTTACGGTTCGCAGATGACCACGATTTCGGGACTGCCCGCGCACGCCCTCCTCGTGCACGCGATCGTCGTGCTAGCGCCACTAACTGCGCTACTCGAGATCCTGTGCGCGATTTGGCCCGCTGCCCGCCAACGCCTCGTGTGGCTGGTGCTGGCCTTGGCGGCAACCAACCTTGTGCTCACCCCGGTGACGACTGACGCAGGTGAGTGGCTCTACGACCAGAAGCAGCAGCACAGCCCAATACTGCAAGAGCATGCCGACCTCGGCGAATGGATGATCTACTTCTCGGTCGCGCTTCTGGTCGTGGCTATCGCTTTGGCCGTTCTGCATCGGCTGGAGGGCCGATCCGACAAGCGCAGGACCATCGCGACGATCATCGTGGCGATCGTTGCGCTCGCGGTCGGGGCGTCGTCAATCGTGGGCGTCTACCGGATCGGCGACGCCGGCGCCCAGTCAGTGTGGGGTGGGGGACGCTGAAGCCTTCGCCGAACGTGAAGCCACTGCGAAGTTCCGAAAGATTTTGCGCAGTGGCTTCACGTTCGCGATGTCAGGCCTGCTTGAGGGCCTCGATCTCCAGGGTGATGGTGATCTTGTCGCCGACGACGGTGCCGCCGGTTTCCAGTGGCATGTCGATGTCGATGCCGAAATCCTTGCGGTTCAAGACGACTGACGCCTCGAAGCCTGCCACCTCACCATGACCCATGCCGGGGTTCACACCGTTGAACTCGAGATCCAGGCTGACCGGCTTGGTGACGCCCTTCAGCGTGAACTCACCGTCGACCACATAGTTGTCGCCATTGGCCCGCACGTTGGTCGACCGGAACGTCGCTGTGGGGTACTTATCGACGTCGAAGAAATCGGCCGACTTGATGTGTGCCTCGCGCTGTTCGTTGTTGGTATTGATCGAGTCGACCGCGATCTCGGCCGTCACTGACGGGGTGCCGTCTTCGGCCACGACGATCGCACCGCCGAAGTTCTGGAAGGTGCCGCGCACCTTGCTCACCATCAGGTGGCGTACCGAGAAGCCGATCGATGAGTGAACCGGGTCGATGCCCCATGTGCCTGTGCTGAGCTGGGCGGTTCCGGTCGTTGCAGTCATGTTGATGTCTCTCTCACTCAAGGAGGCGACGGCCTGCCCGACGCCTTCGAGGTATCAAAACGGACTGCAGTCCGAATCCATTCCCGTTCGGGAATGGTGGGAAATATCGGTCGCGGTTGGCGGCCTGGTGGAGGGCGCGGTGTGACATTCTGTGCGGGTGTCCGCGGGGGACCCACCTTCGGGGGTGGTGACGTTCCTGTTCACCGATATTGAGGGTTCGACCCGTCGGTGGGAATCCGACGCGGATGCGATGCGGTCGGCCCTGCTCGCGCACGACGAGGTGCTGCGCACCGCGATCGAGTCGCACGGCGGCTTCTTGTTCAGCCATACCGGTGATGGCGTGGTGGCGGCGTTCGCCTCGCCGATGTCTGCGGTCAAGGCCGCGGTCGCTGCACAACGAGCACTTGAGTTGCCGGTGCGGATGGGATTGGCGACCGGGGAGGTCGAGCTTCGAGACGGGGACTACTTCGGCACCGTGCTCAACCGCGCCGCACGGGTGATGGCCGGCGGGCACGGTGGTCAGATCCTGGTGGCCGATTCGACAGCGGCCCTGCTCACCGGAGTGGACCTGCTCAACTTGGGTCCGCGGCGGTTGCGGGATGTGCCGATGCCGGTTGGGGTGTTTCAAGTTCGGTCAGCGGGCCAATGTTCCGCGCAGCGGTGGGTGCTGCACTCAGCGTGGCCAGATACCAGGTCCTACACCGGGGCCGCGAGCGTCGCCCCGGGCCCCGCGAGCGGTGCGCCATTCAGGCGCAAGTCGGTCGGGATGCGTAGCCAGGCACCTCAGGCGGGTTCGTACTCCCGCAGCACTGGTGAACCGTTGTGATCCTTGGGGATTGGAACGTAGCTGTGGTGCGTCGTGGGGTCCAGTGCCAGTGAGTGAGCCCCATCAGCCAGATGTGCCGAACCCCGCACTGTCAGGTGGCCGTGGTCGTGATCGAAAATGCTGACCCAGCCGTTTTCGGCGGCGACGTAGACACGGTTAGCACCAGGGTCGTAGGCCAACGCGTCGGGCGTTTCGCCGACTCGTTGGTGGTCGATCACGTTTCGGTTGGCCAGATCAACTGTGACCATCGTGGCGTTGGCTTCACAGCCGACAAACATCACCTGGTCGGCGACGTCGAGAGCCTGACCGTGCGGGTGGTCGCAGCCGGGTGTGGGAATCCGTTCCGTGACAGTGAAACTGACAGGGTCTATGGCGGCCAGGTCGTTACGGCCTTGTACCGCAACCACCATCTGGTCGAGGAACGTGTCGTAGACGACGTTTCCCACCTCACCGCCCAACGGAACGGTTGCACGTACTACGCCGGTTTCGGCGTCGATCACCGTTTCGGTGCCCGCACTCTCGTTGGTCGTCCACACCGTGCGCCTAACGGGGTCGTAGGCCAGTCCGTCGGGATAGGTGTCTGTCGGGGCGCGAAACACGACTGCCCCGGAGTCTTCGTCGATGGCGACCACCTGGTTGGTTCCGGTCGATGTCGCGTACACCCGATGCTTATCGGGGACCACGATTACCCCATGTACGTCGGGCAAATTCGGCAGCGTCCGCACCAGGGCATGTGCACGTACGTCAACGTCGATGAGTTCACCGGCACCCATGTGCGCGATGAATAGCCGCCCCCGCTCGACGTCGAGCGCGGTGTAGTCGAACCGAACTGGACCACCAGTTAGTGCTGTCTCCGACACCTGTCGCAGCGGAAACTCACCCGACTGCGTTGATGTCGAGCATCCTGCGAGAGCGGCGGCCACCGCCACGCCGGCCAGCAGCCGCACCCGCCATCGCACCGCTCTCACCTTTCGCTGGGTCGTAACCGCAGTTTCAAAGCTACGCGGACGCGCCCCACCGCTGCGCCGACACATTCCTGGAACGGCCAGCGCCGTCTGTGTCTTCCGGAGTTTGCAACCGTGCGTGCACGATCTACCGCATGCAAGAACGAATCACCGCTTACCGTGCCGCACTGTGGGCTAGCTCCTCGCATGGCAGGACAATGCTCGCCGATAACTACCTGTACTGAAGCCCATGCTTTCCGGCCAACCCGTCCTGCATCTGGCATTGATCATCGTGTGCGTGATCATGGCGATCACTGCTGAGCTGGTCTATTGGGTGGCAGCATTCGGCTCGCCGTGGACCGTACCGTGGGCGGCGTTTCGCACTGCGGTGCAACTGGCCGCCGTCGCAGGTGTGCTGGCCGCCGCACTGACCCGGTTGTGGTCATCGATGCTCGTCCTAGCAGTCGTGTTCGTCGTGGCCAGCGTGACCGCCGCTCGGCGCAGCCAGGCCAGCCGTGGGTCTGCCCTGCTGGTGGTGTCACTGGCACCCGGATTGGTCGCGGTGCTACCGCTGCTGCTGCTGTCCGGCGTCGCACCGCTGACCGGTGTGGCAGTCGTACCCATCGTTGCCATGTGCTCGGGAACACCATGACCGCCGTTGCGGTAGCCGCCCGGTTGGCGTTGGACACCCTTAAGCTGCGCGCTGAGGAGGTCGAAGCGGCGCTCAGCCACGGTATGAGCGAACGTGATTCACGCATGGAGATCATCGGGGAATCAGCCACCAATCGTCACGCTGCCGGGAGCGTTCGTCGGCGTGCGGCTCAGCACCGGATCAGCCACCCAGGCTGGAGCCGTGCAGATCCTCGTCCTGATAGCACTGCTGCTCTCTGAGACCTGCGGTGTCGCCGCAACCATCGAGCTGGTCGCACGCGGCATGATCTCGCGTGATCCAGGCCGCTCAGTACGCAGGTGTAGCCAACTAGTAAGAGCTGGGGCCGGGTGGGTCCGCGACCGGGTCGCGTTGGGCGCACACGCTGATGCGGTCGGAACCCGAGTCTCCGGTGAGCACCTGCGCCCACTGACGGTCGAAGCAGTTTCGCGCGTGCACCGACGTGTCTCAGAAACGACGAGTTTCGAGAGTCTCGAAACTCGGTCACGATTGCGGCGTTGAACAGGGCGTTGTGTGACATCCTGTGCGAGTGTCCGCGGGGGACCCACCTTCGGGGGTCGTGACGTTCCTGTTCACCGACATCGAGGGATCGACTCGTCGGTGGGAAGCCGATGCGGAAGCGATGCGCGCGGCACTGTCGGCGCACGACCAGGTGCTTCAGACCGCGATCGAATCGCACGACGGCTTCTTATTCAGTCACACCGGTGACGGTGTGGTCGCTGCGTTCGCGTCCCCGCGGTCCGCTGTCGACGCAGCTATTGAGGCCCAGCTAGGTCTTGAGTTGCCGGTGCGGATGGGTATTGCGACCGGGGAGGCTGAGCTTCGCGGCGGTGATTATTTCGGTACGGTGCTTAACCGCGCTGCCCGGGTGATGGCCGCAGGGCACGGTGGTCAGATACTGGTCGCCGATTCGACAGCCGGACTGCTGAGCGGGGTTGATCTTCTGGATCTGGGGCCGCGACGGCTGCGGGATGTGCCGATGCCGGTTGGGGTGTTTCAAGTGCGGTCAGCGGGACTCGGTGGGGAGTTTCCGCCACTGCGGGCGCTCGATACGACTCCAGGAAACCTGCGTCCGGCGACCACGCAATTGATTGGGCGCGAGTCCGAGGTCGACGCGATCACGACCGCAGTAAGGTCGCACCGGTTGGTGACGCTGACCGGGGTAGGCGGGGTCGGCAAGACCCGCCTGGCATTAGAAGTCGCGGCACAACTGGCCGATGAGTTCCCAGACGGTGTTTGGCTTTTCGAACTGGCCGCGGTCACTGAGCCATCGGCGGTGCCTGACGCGGTGGCCGCGGTGCTGGGCATCACCCAACAACCGGGCACGAGTATGAGCAACAGCGTGGCGGCCGCATTGGAGAGCAGAGTCCGGCTGTTGGTGATTGACAACTGCGAGCATGTGCGCGACGCCGCCGCCGATCTGGTCGAGGCCATCCTGGCGCAGCCGGCCACGGTGACGATTTTGGCCACGAGCCGCGAAGGATTGGGACTCGCCGACGAACAACTCTGGCCGGTGCCCTCGCTGGATGTGGACGCCGGAATCGACTCCGCCGCGGTGGCCCTGTTCGTCGAACGCGCCCGCAGTGTGGCCCCGCGCTTTTCATCGCCCGAGGCCGATGAGGCGGTGATCGAGATCTGCCGCCGGCTCGACGGTATCCCGTTGGCGATCGAGTTGGCTGCCTCGCGGATGGCGTCGATGACCGCCAGTGAGGTGCGCGACCGTCTCGATCAGCGGTTCCGACTGCTCGTCGGATCCCGGCGCGGTCTGGCACGTCACCAGACGCTGCGCCACGCTGTGGCATGGTCGTATGACCACCTCGCCGACACGGAAAGGACTCTGCTGGAGCGGTGTTCGGTATTCGCCGGCGGTTTCGACCTGCTATGCGCTTGTGCGGTGATTGGATCCGACGATGACTTCGCCACCTTGGATCTGCTGGACACGCTGGTGCGAAAGTCGCTGCTCGTGGCTGACCGGTCTTCGGGCCGGACCCGATACTCGATGCTGGAGACGATTCGCCAGTTCGCCGAGGAGCAACTCGTCGCCGGCGGTGCGGCCGCCGAGGCACGTACTGCGCATGCCCGTCACTTCGCCGGACGGGAACCCGACATCCTGGCCCTGTGGGACAGCCCGCGGCAGCGGGAGGCCTATGAATGGTTCACCGTCGAGCTGGCCAACTTGCGCAAGGCATTTCGGTGGGCCGCTGACCGGGGCGACCTCGACAATGCCGCCGCCATCGCCACCTACGCGCCGCTCGGCTATCTGGTCGGCAATTATGAGCCGATAGCGTGGGGCGAGGAGCTCATCGAGCCCGCCCGCGCCGTCGACCACCCCCGGCTCGCGGCCCTGTATGTGACGGCGTCGCTGTGCTGGATGCCCGGACGGATCGAGGAGGCTGTCGGCTATGCCGACGCCGGCCAGACGGTGATCGGCAGTGGCGGCGAGGTGCCGTCCGGCGCCGAGGGGGTGCTCGGCGGTGTGTACCTGGTCATCGGCCAGCCCGAACGATGCGTCGAGTGGTGTCGCGCCCAGCTCGCGCGCGGCCGAGACACCCATACACTCACCCGGGCATACCTGGTCGCCACACTGGCGGTCGCCGGGGCCGGTGAGGAGGCGAGGGCCGCCGCGAACGGGCTGATCGAAGCCGCCGAAGCCACCGACAACCCCTATGCGCTCGCGAACGCGCTTCGCGCCTACGGCTCCGCCTTCCGCGATGCTGATCCCGTCCGCGCCCTGGAAGCCCTGCGCCGGGGCCTAGCGATCGCCCAGGACAGCGGCAACCGCTTGGTCGAATCACAGCTGGCGACCGGTTTGTCTCGGCTTGAGGCCGAACACGGCGATCCGCTGGCGGCGCTCGATCACATCACTCTGGCAATCCGCAACTTCTACGACTCTGGCAACGTCGCCTACATCCGTGTCGCCCTGGCACCTCTCGCGGTATTCCTTGACCGCCTCGGACGCCATGAGCCGGCGGCCACGATCGCTGGTTCCGCGTTCAGTCCCCTTACCGCGGCACTTCCTGAGTTCAGCGCCACGATCGCCGACCTCCGCGATCTGCTCGGCGACCAGACCTACGAGTCGCTCGCCCGCAAGGGCGAAACGATGACCACCGCCGCGATGGCGACGTACGCATACGACCAAATCGACGAGGCCCTAGTGGAACTGAACGCAGTCTCGAAATAGGACCACATACGAGAGTCTCAAAACTTCGTGTGAGTCGCTGGTACGGGTTCCGCTAGAGTCCGTGGCCCCCGAGCCAGCCATCGATCCTTTCGGCGACAGCCTGCCATCCGGTCTCAAGCATCATGACGTGCCCCATGTCGGGAAACAGCTCCGCATCTGCCTGGTAGATCGCCGCCACAGCAGACGCGTCCCCGTCGATTCGCGAGCGGTCGTCTATTGCGCCGAGAACAAGCATCGGTGCTGTCACAAGGCCAGCATCGGGGAGTCGGTTGACCGTTTCTCGTGCAGCGCGTGTGCTCTCGGGCTCCAAACGGGCCGCACAGGACGCGACGATAGATTCGGGCGTGTCCGCGGAGAACAAGAATTCACGGGCCAAGGCCGGAGAGTTAAAAAGATCGGCTGGATTACCGAAGGCGTTGGTACGCAGAACGAGCCATGGATGACGGAGAATGGTACGGAATGCCCATCGTCGTAATCCCTGCGGTGTGCCGGGTGCCACGAGAATCCCCGCTGGGGCACCCTGCATCGCAAGGTAATTCAGTACGACCCAACAACCCATCGAATGACCGATAAGCACTGGCGGGGAACCCAGCTTGCCGACAACAGCGTGTACGTCCTCCACGTAATCGGCAATAGAACATGATTTGAGAGGCTTGGACAAGCTGCTGGCACCGTGGCCGCGAAGGCTCAGTGCGACGGCGCGGTAACCCTTATCGGCGAAGAAGTCCAGAAAATGCTCGTCCCAGACCCATGCTGTGCTGCAAGCGCGGTGAACGAACAGCAGCGGCACGGGATGCGATTCGGTGGAAGATCCCTTGTCGATCACTTCGAGCATCGGTCGCTCCCCCGATCAAGATCGCCCCCAGGAATGGTAAGTGACGCGACGAGAGCGTTTGTCGCTTTCGGCGCGATCGTCACCCAGCGCCGGGACCCGACGGGCAGGTCACCGTCAGCGGTGGACCACCACCGGACGGTCTTGGAATAGACGAGTTTCGAGAGTCTCGAAAGTTGGTCGCGATTGGGCGGTTGACGTGGGCATTTTGTGACATCCTGTGCGAGTGTCCGCGGGGGACCCACCTTCGGGGGTCGTGACGTTCCTGTTCACCGACATCGAGGGATCGACTCGTCGGTGGGAAGCCGATGCGGAAGCGATGCGGGCGGCACTGTCGGCGCACGACCAGGTGCTTCAGACCGCGATCGAATCGCACGGCGGCTTCTTGTTCAGCCACACCGGTGACGGTGTAGTCGCGGCGTTCGCATCGCCGATGTCTGCGGTCGACGCGGCTGTCGAGGCCCAGCTAGCTCTTGAGTTGCCGGTGCGACTGGGTATTGCGACCGGGGAGGCTGAGCGTCGGGGCGGTGATTATTTCGGCACGGTGCTCAACCGGGCCGCGCGGGTGATGGCCGCAGGGCACGGTGGTCAGATACTGGTCGCCGATTCGACAGCCGGGCTGCTGAGCGGCGTTGACCTACTCGATCTAGGCCCACGGCGACTGCGGGATGTGCCGATGCCGGTTGGGGTGTTTCAAGTGCGGTCAGCGGGACTCGGTGGGGAGTTTCCGCCGCTGCGGGCGCTGGACACGAGTCCGGGAAATCTGCGGCCTGCGGCCACGAGCTTGATTGGGCGCGAGTCCGAGGTCGAGGCGATCACGACCGCGGTGCGGTCTCACCGGTTGGTGACGCTGACCGGTGTGGGTGGGGTTGGCAAGACGCGCCTGGCATTGGAAGTCGCGACACAACTGGCCGATGAGTTCCCCGACGGCGTTTGGTTTTTCGAACTCGCGGCCGTCACTGATCCCGCATCATTGCCCGACGCGGTGGCCGCGGTGCTGGGCATCACCCAACAACCGGGAAAGAGCGTGAGCGAGTCGGTGGCCGCCGCGCTGGAGGGCAGAATCCGGCTGTTGGTGATCGACAACTGCGAGCACGTTCTCGACGCCGCCGCCGACCTGATCGAAGCGATACTCGCGCACTCGGCGACTGTACGAATGCTCGCCACCAGCCGCGAAGGACTCGGAGTTCCAGACGAGCAGGTTCGGCCGGTGCGCTCTCTGGACGCGGCAGCGGGAATCGACTCTGCGGCGGTGAACCTGTTCGTCGAACGGGCTCAAGGCATCGCACCGGGCTTCTCGATGGACGACGGCGATGAAGCCGCCGCAGTCACTGAGACTTGTCAGCGCCTCGACGGGATTCCATTGGCCATCGAACTGGCGGCCTCGCGGATGGCGTCGATGACCGCCAGTGAAATGCGTGATCGCCTTGAT
>JAVRPX010000005.1:0-5981 GCA_032161985.1 Mycobacterium sp. | reverse complement strand
CACGCTATGAGGATGGGCCACCGTGATGAGATGCACCGAGCCGGGTTGCGGCGGAACCATTGTCGAGGGCTACTGCGACGTGTGCGGCAACCCGCCAACAGCAACAGGTACACAACAATTCGAGGCGACCCGGCGACCGTCGTCCAGTTCGGCCGCCGGACCGGGGCGGGCGGCCCACATCGGGTTGACGAAGTCTGGCACCGGTCGTGGTCGCCTCGGCGCCGGCATTGTCGCGATACCGCCTGTGCCTCGGGGTGATCCGGCCGAGGCGATTTTGACCGACCCACAGGTACCGGAACGTCACCGGTTCTGCGGCAACCACGACTGCAATGAACCCGTCGGGCGCGGACGTGACGGCGCTCCGGGAGCCACGGAGGGCATCTGTACGCACTGCGGTACGCGATTCTCCTTCGTGCCCAAGCTTTCTCGCAACGACGTGGTGGGCGGCCAGTACGAGGTGCAGGGGTGCATCGCACACGGCGGCCTCGGTTGGATCTACCTGGCGATCGACCGCAATGTAAACAATCGTTGGGTGGTTCTCAAGGGCCTGGTGAACTCCGCCGACGCCGAAGCTATGGCCGCCGCCAAAGCCGAAGCCCACGCCCTCGCGCAGGTAGAGCACCCGAACATCGTCAAGATCCACAACTTCGTCGAGCACGCCGACGCCGCTGGCGTTCCAGTCGGCTACATCGTCATGGAATACGTCGGTGGCAAGTCTCTGAAAGATCTCCGCAAAGCCGCCCCTCTACCTCCAAGCCACGCCGTCGCCTACGTCGTCGAGATCGCATCGGCGATCGACTATCTGCATACGCAAGGCCTGGCCTACTGCGATTTCAAGCCGGATAACGTGATGCAATCGGACGAACAACTAAAGCTCATCGACCTCGGCGCAATGGTCGCGATGGACGACGAGGACAGTTCTATCTACGGCACGCCGGGCTATCAGGCGCCCGAGATCGCGACGACGGGCCCCACCGTCGCCAGCGATGTCTACACAGTCGGGCGGACGCTCGCCGTTCTCGTCATGGATGTGCCGCAGGAGCGCGGCCGTTTCGTCGAGGAGTTGCCGGGGCCCGCGACCGTGCCGGTATTCGCCGAGCATGAATCGCTATACCGCGTCATCGTCCGCGCGACTGACCCGGCCCCGGAACGACGCTTCTCGTCGATGGGCGAGATGGCCGACCAGCTCACCGGAGTGCTGCACGAAATCGCTGCCGCTGACACCAATGTCGCGAAGCCACGGCGGTCGATCTATTTCAGCCCGCAGCGCACGATCTACGGCGCCGGCAAGGACGCGCCGGTGGAACCCGCGAATGTGATTGCGGCGCTGCACGTCCCGGTGGTCGACCCGAACGACCCCGGTGCCGCAGTGCTCGCCACAACGAGTGGCACCGCGCCCGCCCAACTCGACCACGCGCTCCACCTGGCCATGGGCGGCGCGCGCCAAGGCAACAGTCCCTCGGTCGAGGTACCGCTACGTTTGGTTCGCGCGTCGCTCGAGACCGGGGCGATAACGGATGCCAGGAAGCGGCTCACCGAACTGGAGTCGGAGATGCCCGGAGACTGGCGACTGAAGTGGTACGGCGGACAATGCTCACTTCTTGAGGGTGAATTCGACAAGGCCGCAGAAGATTTCGATGCGGTATTGGCAATGTTGCCCGGCGAGCTCGCCCCCAAGCTTGCGATCGCGGCCACTGCCGAAATGCGCGACGCACGCGATGACGCGATGCGCTTTTACGAGACGGTATGGCGAACAGAGCGCAGCTACTACAGCGCTGCATTCGGCCTGGCGAGGCAGCGTACGCGCGCGGGCGATCGCGCCAACGCGATCGCGGCGCTGGATCAGGTCGCCTCCTCGTCGGCGCATTACACCGCGGCGCGCGCCACCGCGATCGAGATCCTCCTCGACGGTCGAGCCCCCGAGAACCTGGACGAGCAGACGCTGCTCGATGCGGGCGAGCGGACGGCGGAACTGCGCCTCGAATCGGCCGCCAAACGGGCGAGGATTCGGCTTCAGGTGTTTGGCGCGGCGCTGGGCTGGCTGCGCGCGGGGAACAAGAGCAGTGCGGCCCAACTCCTCGGCGTCTCATTCGACGAGCCCGGCATCCAGGCCGGGATGGAACGCGCGTACCGCGACCTCGCGCGAGAGACGACCGGCATGTGGGAGCGCATCGCGTTGGTGGAAAAAGCGTACGCGATTCGGCCGAGGACACGAGTTTGAGTAGTCAATAGGCCGCGGTTCGCCAAAGCATTCGTTTGTCTGTGCGGCGCTGTCGGCGCTCCTACGCTTTTGGGATGCGGTTGTCGTGGCCCTTCACCGGCCGTTCGGAAGAGATGGGTGCCATCGAGGCCGCCATCTTGGCTTCCGACGTTTCCGGGATCGTGGTTTTTGGGGCGGCAGGTGTTGGGAAGAGCCGGATCGCCCGTCAGGCGGTGACGGCCGCCGTGTCGCGGGGATGTGAAGGCCGGTGGGCGGTCGGCACATCCTCGGCGCGGACACTTCCGCTGGGTGCTTTCACCGCGTGGGCGCAGTCGGGTGTCACCGACACCGTTCAGTTGGTACGCGGGGTGATCGAGTCGCTGACGGCCGCACCTGCGGGCACCACCGTGGTGGTCGCTGTCGATGATGTGCATCTGCTCGATGATCTGTCGACATTCGTTGTGGAGCAGATCGTCCAGCGTGGCGCGGCGAAACTGGTACTCACCGTGCGCGACGGTGAACCAATTCCCGCCGCCGTAAAGGAGATTTGGACGGGTGGCCAGTTCGACCGGCTCGATCTGCAGCCCCTGTCGCTCGATGAAACCACCTCACTGTTGTCGGCGACTTTGGGCGGATCGGTGGATCCGGATGCCGCTCAGCAACTCTGGACGCTGACTCGCGGCAACGTTTTGTACCTGCGGAATATCGTCGAGCAGGAGGTCGCCGACGGCCGGCTCGAAATGCAGCGTGGCTACTGGCGGTGGACCGGTGATCCGATCGTGGCGCCTGGCCTCGTTGAGCTCATCGAATCGCGCATCGGTGACCTGCCCGCCCCGGTTGCCGACGTTATCGATGCGTTGGCCGTCGGGGAGCCGATCGAGCTAGCGGGCCTGACGCGGATCACTGATCCGGCGTCGGTCGAGAAGGCGGACACGCGTGGCCTCATCACACTTGAACCCGTCGTTGGCGGCGTAGAAGTGCGCGTGGCGCATCCGCTTTACGGTGAGGTGCGCAGAAAACGCGCGGCACCCACCCGGCTGCGGCGGCTACGCGGACTGGTCGCTGCCGAACTGGCCGCATCCGACGACCGCGACGACGTTCGGCTCGTGGTTCGCCGCGCCACATTGAGTCTCGACTCCGACCTGACACCCGACGCCGACCTTCTCGTTAGGGCAGCCTACGGCGCGGTGTGGCTGGCGGATCTGCCGCTCGCCGAACGACTCGCGGAAGCGGCAAACCGCGCCGGAGCAGGACCGGAAGCGAACTTTGTTCGCGCGCATGCACTGTCGTGGCTCAGCCGTGGGGAGGAGGCCGACACGGTGCTCGCCGAGCTTCGCACCAGCAAGTTGACCGAGGGTGACCATGCCAGATCAACTTTCCTGCAGGCCAGCAACATGCTCTGGGTGCTTGGCGACCCCGCGCGCGCGAAAGAGCTCATCGACGACGCGGCGCGCGCCACATCACCGGAAGCTCGCGGCTACGTCGACGCCTTTCTCACGGTGTACTGGTTTGCAATGGACCAGCCGGGTTTGGCGATGGAAGCGTCGAAAGACCTTGCGTTGGAAGACCTGCCCGCTGTCGTTGACGCTGAAATAGCCTGGACGCTCGCTGCTATATCGGCGGATGCCGGGCGCACCTCCGAGGCGGTTGCGATCGCAGACGCGGGATACACCGTTGCGACGCGCTCTTTCGACGCTCCGCAAATGAGGTTCAACATCGCTGATGCACACGTCAGCGCACTGCTGCTGTCCGGCCGGGTTCGCGACGCCGTTGATGTGGCCGAGCGGGGGCGCCAACAGGCAGCCGATCTCCCTGGCACGGCGCATTTGCTTGGTGCTGCGGTGGCGGGTCGGGCAGCACTTGGTGCGGGTCGCTTGGATACCGCATGTTTGTTGCTCGAGCACGCAGCGATAGCGTTGTCCGACTCGGGCTATGACATCGGCTGGGGATATCGTTATCACGTCCCACTCTCGACTGCCCTCGCCATGCGGGGTTCACCTCGCGAGGCAGCCGCCGTGCTTGCCGCACTCGACAAGCTGCAACGTCCTTTTCGGTCGCTGGACTATGAGCGGAGCCTGGCCCGCGCGTGGCTGGCCGCTAGCCAGGGCGCCGTCAGTGAGGGGATCGCCATTTTGTTGGCGGCGGCCGAAAGGGCTGGTGCTAACGGGCAATTCGCGGCAGAAGTGATCTGCCTGCAGACCGCCACCCAATTCGGGGACCGTTCTGGCGCCCCCCGGTTGCGCGAGCTCGAGGCGATCGTCGACGGACCCCGCGTCGGTCTGGCTGCTCGGTTCGCCGAGGCCCTGCGCGACACCGACCCCGACGAATTGGCGGCGGTATCAGAGGAATTCGAGCGCATGGGCGACGTTATCGCGGCAGTAGATGCGGCCGCGCATGCGGCCATCGCATACCGCCAGCAAGATCTTCGAGGATCGGCGTTGGGACGCTCGACACGCGCGGATGCCCTGGCTGAACATTGCGGCGTCAGTACCCCAGCTCTTCGTCAGGCCACGGAACCCCTGCCGCTGACCGGTCGCGAACGCGAAATCGTCATGCTCATCGGTGAGGGGTTATCCAACCGCGAAATTGCCGCGCGACTGACTATTTCCCCACGCACTGTCGAAAACCACATCTTCAAGGCCATGGCAAAGACCGGAACTGCCAGCCGCGACGAACTCGCCAACCTGCTACGCCGGCACGATCCGAGAACGCAGTGAATTAAGTACCCGCGTACTGACTCGGCACCAGCCGAGATAACTCGAGATCGCGACTGAGTAGTACCGCGCAAACCCGCGCGAAATCTGAGTGGCGCACTACTGGGCTCGTAGCGCCGAACGCGCGCGACGCTTCCATTGCGGAGTTACTGCAAAACCACTGAATCCGCAAAGGAACAAGAAAGGCACGACCATGAAGAATCGCCTCCTCACTTCGCTCGCCGCGGTCGCGCTAGCCGCGACGCCGTTCGGACTGACCGCACCTGCCAACGCCGCCCCGGCCGGCCCGGGATCCGTTGACTCCACCATCGACCAGCTGCGTGCGCAGGGCTACCAGGTCATCGTGAATCGCGCAGGCACCGCTGCGCTGGAGCATTGCACGGTCAGCGCCGTTCGCCCCGGCCAGACGTTCTCGCGCAGCGATACCGGGTCCGGTCTACCCGGATCTGCCTTCGACATTGTCACTACGGTGACAGGCAAGACGGTCTACGTCGACGTCGTTTGCTGATATCCGATCCGACCGTGCGCTCTCACAATGAATCCACAGTTTTCGTGCCTCGACCAGCAATAAGGGCACAGAATGCATGAAGGTCCGGAAGGGGGGACCATGACGGATCCCGGCGAACGCTCGGCTCGCACTACACGCGTTACTAGAGACTCGTTCCAACAGGAGTTGAACGACGCCCGCCACCAGTCGAAGGCGAGCCAGAAGATCCTCGCGGCACTCGGCCGCGCGGTCGCCAACCCCGGGGACGTACTGGACGCGGTCCTTGAAGAGGCCGCGCGACTGTGCCAAGCACAGGTCGCCCAGCTGTATCTCCTTAAGGGCGAGGTGTTCGTCCTGTCCCACGTCTCCGGCGAGATCCCGGAGGAGTATCGCAAGCACCTGCAGGACCACCCGGTTCTCAGAGACCGTTCCTCCGCCGTCGGGCGCGCGGCCGAGGAAATGCGTACCCATCAGATACGCGACGTGCTCAACGACGCGGAATACGGGCGCACGGACCTCCAGGAGCGGGCCGGCTTCAGGACCATGCTCGCCACGCCGATGATCCTGCAGGACGAACTCG
>JAVRPX010000004.1:0-3697 GCA_032161985.1 Mycobacterium sp. | reverse complement strand
ACCGGCGCCAGGTCCAGCTTGTAGGCCTTCCAGTGCTCGGCGGCCTGCGTGGTGTCCAGCGAGCCGACCTGGCCGACCATCTCGTTGACGGTCCGGAAGCCCAACTGGGCCATCATTTCCCGGACTTCCTCGGCAATGAACATGAAGAAGTTCTCGACGAACTCCGGCTTACCGTTGAACCGCTGCCGCAGCACCGGGTTCTGGGTGGCCACACCGACCGGGCAGGTGTCCAGATGGCACACCCGCATCATGATGCAGCCGGATACCACAAGAGGAGCGGTGGCGAAACCGAACTCCTCGGCGCCGAGCAGCGCGGCGATCACCACGTCGCGGCCCGTCTTGAGCTGGCCGTCGACCTGAACGACGATCCGGTCGCGTAACCCGTTGAGCAGCAACGTCTGCTGCGTCTCGGCCAGGCCGAGTTCCCACGGCGCGCCCGCGTGCTTCTGCGACGTCAGCGGGGTGGCGCCGGTACCGCCGTCGTGCCCGGAGATCAGCACCACGTCGGCATGCGCCTTCGACACCCCCGCGGCAACCGTGCCGACGCCGTTCTCACTGACCAGCTTCACATGCACGCGGGCCTGCGGGTTGGCGTTCTTCAGGTCGTGGATCAGCTGCGCCAGGTCCTCGATCGAGTAGATGTCGTGGTGCGGTGGCGGTGAGATCAGGCCGACACCCGGGGTGGAGTGCCGCACCTCGGCGACCCACGGGTACACCTTGTTGCCCGGAAGCTGCCCACCCTCACCGGGTTTCGCGCCCTGAGCCATCTTGATCTGGATGTCGGTGCAGTTGGTCAGGTAGTGGCTGGTGACGCCGAACCGCGCCGAGGCCACCTGCTTGATCGCACTGCGCCGCCAGTCGCCGTTCTCGTCGCGGTCGAAGCGGCTGACATGCTCGCCGCCCTCGCCCGAATTCGACCGGCCGCCAAGACGGTTCATCGCGATCGCCAGGGTCTCGTGCGCCTCCGCGGTGATCGAGCCGTAACTCATCGCACCGGTGGTGAACCGCTTGACGATCTCGCTGGCCGGCTCCACCTCGTCCAGAGACACCGGCGTGCGCACGCCCTCCTTGAACTTCAGCAGGCCACGCAGCGAGGCCATCCGCTCGCTCTGGTCGTCGACCAGCTGGGTGTACTCCTTGAAGACCGAGTACTGACCGGTGCGCGTCGAGTGCTGCAGCTTGAACACCGTGTCCGGGTTGAACAGGTGGTACTCGCCCTCGCGGCGCCACTGGTATTCGCCGCCGACCTCGAGCTCGCGGTGCGCCCATTCGTCGGGCCGGTCCAGGTACGCCAGCGCGTGGCGGGCGGCGACGTCGTCGGCGATGTCGTCGAGGTCGATGCCGCCGACCGGGCACGTCAACCCGGTGAAGTACTCGTCGAGCACCTGCTGGCTGATGCCGATGGCCTGGAACAACTGCGCGCCGGTGTATGAAGCCAGCGTCGAGATGCCCATCTTGGACATCACCTTCAGCACACCCTTGCCTGCCGCCTTGACGTAGTTTGCCTTGGCGGTGTCGTTGTCGATGTCCTTGATGGCGCCGCGGTCGATCATGTCCTCGATCGACTCGAACGCCATGTACGGGTTGATCGCCGCGGCGCCGAAGCCGACCAGACAGGCCATGTGGTGCACCTCGCGCGCGTCGCCGGACTCCACCACCAGACCGACGTGGGTGCGGGTGCGGTCGCGGACCAGGTGGTGGTGCACCGCGGCAACGGCCAGCAGCGAGGGGATCGGGGCCATCTGTTCGATGGACTCGCGGTCGGACAGCACGATGATGCGCGCACCGTCCCGGATCGCCGACGACACCTTGGCGCGGACGTTGTCGAGCGCCTCCTTCAGTCCCTGGCCACCCCGGTTCACCGGGTACAGACAGCGGACCAGGGCGGTGGAGAGGCCGTGCTTACGCCCGTCGATCTCGTGTTCTGGATCGAGGTTGATCAGCCTTGCCAGCTCGTGGTTGCGCAGGATCGGCGACGGCAGCACGATCTGGCGACACGACTCAGGCGTCGGGTTGAGCAGATCGCCCTCGGGCCCGACCGTGCCCTGCAGGCTGGTCACCACCTCTTCGCGGATGGCGTCCAGCGGCGGGTTGGTGACCTGAGCGAACAGCTGCTGGAAGTAGTCGAACAACATCCGCGGCCGCTGCGAGAGCACCGCCACCGGGGTGTCGGTGCCCATCGAGCCGAGCGGCTCAGCGCCGGTGCGGGCCATCGGCGAGACGAGCAGGCTGAGCTCCTCATAGGTGTAGCCGAAAGCCTGCTGGCGCAACACGACCCGGTGATGCGGCATGCGCAGGTAGTCACCCTGGGGCAGCTTGTCGAGGTGGAACAGACCGGCGTCGAGCCACTCCTGATACGGATGCTCGGCGGCCAGCTCCGCCTTGATCTCTTCGTCGTCGACGATGCGGCCCTGCGCGGTATCGACGAGGAACATGCGGCCCGGCTGCAGGCGCATTTTCTTCACGACGGTCGACGGATCGAGATTGAGCACCCCGGCCTCGGAGGCCATCACAACCAGGCCGTCCTTGGTGACCCAAATCCGTGACGGGCGAAGGCCGTTGCGGTCCAGCACCGCGCCGATCACGGTGCCGTCGGTGAACGTCATCGACGCCGGGCCGTCCCACGGCTCCATCAGCGACGCGTGGTACTCGTAGAACGCCCGCCTGGCGGGGTCCATCGACGGATGGCGTTCCCACGCCTCGGGGATCATCATCAGCACGGCGTGCGGCAGGCTGCGCCCTCCGAGGTGCAGCAGCTCGAGCACCTCGTCGAATCGAGCAGTGTCCGACGCGCCCGGCGTGCAGACGGGGACGATCTTGTCGAACGCGTCGCCGGAACCGAACACGTCGGTGTCGATCAGCGCCTCGCGCGCCCTCATCCAGTTCTCGTTACCCGTAACGGTGTTGATCTCACCGTTGTGTGCGATCCGCCGGAACGGGTGGGCCAGTGGCCACGACGGGAACGTGTTGGTGGAGAACCGCGAGTGCACGATGCCCAGCGCGCTGGTCAGCCGATCATCTTGCAAGTCAAGGTAAAACGCCTTCAGCTGCGGCGTGGTCAGCATGCCCTTGTAGACGAAGGTCTGACCGGAAAGGCTTGGGAAGTAGACGGTTTCGCGACCGGGACCATCCTGGCCGGGCCCCTTCGTGCCGAGCTCATGCTCGGCACGCTTGCGCACCACGTAGGCGCGACGCTCGAGGTCCATACCGGACGCGCCCGCGATGAACAGCTGCCGGAACGTGGGCATCGCGTCGCGGGCCAGCGCGCCGAGCGACGACTCGTCGGTCGGGACCTGGCGCCAGCCGAGCACCTCGAGGCCCTCGGCCTCGACGATCTTCTCCACCGCCTCGCACGCCGTGGCGGCGTCCTTGGAGGACTGCGGCAGGAACGCGATGCCGGTGGCGTAGCTGCCGTATTCGGGCAGGTCGAATTCGACGACCGCACGGAGGAACTCATCGGGAACCTGCAGCAGGACGCCCGCGCCGTCACCGCTGTGCGGTTCGGCGCCCTGGGCGCCGCGGTGCTCCAGGTTCACCAGGGCCGTGATGGCCTTGTCAACGATGTCGCGGCTGCGGCGACCTTGCATGTCGGCCACCATCGCCACACCGCACGCGTCGTGCTCGAACGCGGGGTTGTACAGCCCTTGACTGCTGGGCGCCATTCCCACCTACCCTTTTCTCCGCACGCCTTCGTGAA
>JAVRPX010000003.1:0-2559 GCA_032161985.1 Mycobacterium sp. | reverse complement strand
TGAATGAACCGTCCTGGTCTGGATGGAGACCTCGGTTAAGCCACCTCCGGCGTGGAGGTGACGGTCTGACGGTAGCGGTGTTCCGTTGAGTTGCGTGAGCCTGGTCTCAGCGGGCCAGGGCGCGCATGGCGGTGTCGACGATGGCGTCGGCGCTGGCGTTGTTCAACGGCGCGTGACCGGCGACCAGGCGATACATCGCGGGTCCGAAAATCAGATCGATCGCGACCTCGGTATCGATGTCCGGGCTCAGCTCCCCCCGCTCGACGCCGCGCGTGAGAATGGCGCGCATAACCTGGCGCCGAGAACCGATGAGGTGCTCACGCAGCTCTTTGCCGATTCGCGGGTCGAATTGCGCCTCGCCCACGAGTTGGGCGTAGGCGCGTCCATTCTTGCTCCGGTAGAAGCGCATCAGGCCCCGCAGCGTGCGCCGAAAGTCTTCACGCGCCGAGCCTGTGTCCGGATCAGCCGATTGGGCGTCCATCTGGGACAGAAAGGCCTCGACCGCCACCGCATACTTGGTCGGCCACCACTTGTAGATTGTCGCCTTGCTCACGCCGCTACGGCTTGCGATCTCGTCGGTCGTCATGGCGCGAAGGCCTACCTCGTTGATCAACTGCGACGTGGCCCGCAGCACTGCCGTGCGGGACTGCTCACTGCGGGGCCGCCCGGGTCGACGACCAGCCGGCTCGGCCACTGCACGGCGCGTCGGCATCTGACCTCCCGGCGTTGTTGCTGAACGTGTGGTTCAGAATTATTCGCGGCGACGACGGGGATGGCAAACGCGCCGATCGCTGAGGGACCCGTCAGTGGGTATCGCGTTGGCGTGCTGACCGTACTCGATTAGCTCGGTCAAGAGCAGCGAGGTAACTTCTGGCCGCTTCGCGAGCTACCGATGGCGGCAAGTCTTCTCGCCCGCGCTCAGAGACGGTTTTGCGACCGGGGGTAAGCGAGGCCATGGATTGGTTTGCGAGGACGGTTACGAGACGCTGCCTAACGCGCCTAAAGCGCGCCGAGGTCCACCTCGGCCCCGTCAACCACTGTATCGCGCCGTCGTGAGCGTCCCGGCTTGCCTTGTGCCCCAAGCTCATAGCGCTTAGGACGGGATGCAGTACTTTCCCACCCTAAGCGCATAATGGTTATCCGCGGTGGCCGAAGAGCAGGGCGCCCATATCCCCGCCGAATGGGAGCTGGTGTTGAGCAGCCTGTTGCGCGGCTGCCCCGGGGAGTTGCAGTGACTTGGGCATTGCCCGGGCTCTGCTGCACGCTTGCATCGGCCGAGGCGATCGGTGCCAGTCCAATCGCTGCCGCGGAGGCGGCGATGGCCAGTGGCGTGATATAGAACAGTTTCATTTCCTTCTCATTTGGTGACATCGCTTACAGACGATGTCGGTTGAAATCGGTAACGGTTCTTCGGTTTTGGCCGGCCGTCCGCCGTGCATATGCCTCGGCGTATCAGAAGGGCACGTCCACAAAGCCGTTCGTGGTGTTGGCTTCGTCGTGGTTCGACACGTGGTAGCCCAGCACGTACGGGCTCGTGGGGTTGGTGCCATACGGCACTAAGGGATCAGTTGCGGCGTTGGCGATGGGCGCGAGAGCAATCGCTCCACCGATCGCGGCTGCAGCCAACCACGGTGCGCTGTACGTGATCGTTGTTTTCATGATGTTCTCCTGTTATCTGTTCGTCCTCTTTGGACTCAGTCCAATCCTGGCCCGCTGGCAGCATCAACTGACCACCGCAGATGCGTCGTTCTTCCCACAAATAGCTACACACGGGTTGCGCCGAGGCATGCGGTTAAAACTGGACGTTTGGTTTTACTGTGGGGGCACCGCGCGATCGGGTGGGGATGTTCCGCTAAGTGTGCGTGAGCCTGGTCTCTCCTCGCCGGGTTCGACAACCCCGCCGTCGTCCGGGCCGTGACCACCCTGCTGGGCTGCCCGCACACCAGCCGCCGGGCCGGCTCGACCGAGTAAGACGCAAGGCTCCCAACAGATCTCGCCAGCGGTAGCACTCACCGCCGCCGAGGCGGTCGTTGACGCGGCCACGCGTGGGCTGGGTCGCTGAGACCGAGGTCACAGCGCGGGGCGGAATCAAAGGCGCCCTGCCGCGCGCTCGCTCTAATTAGAAACTAAACGTCCAGTTCTGAACGGAGCTACGCATGGCCACCACCACCACCCGTGTCCTTCCCACGTCGCCGCAGACCGTCAAGGCGCGCCTCAACCCGACGACGCGCAAGCTTGTCGTCGAGTTCATCGGAACGTTCTTCCTAGTGTTCACCGTCGGCGCCAGCGTGCGCACCGGGACCGCGCTGGCCCCGCTGGCCGTCGGCGCGGCACTGATGGTGATGGTCTATGCCGGCGGGCACATCTCCGGCGGCCACTACAACCCGGCCGTGACCATGGCGGCGCTGTGTCGTCGCCGGATCGGGCTCACCGATGCCGTTGCGTACTGGATCGTGCAGTTCGTTGCCGGAGTGATCGCTGCGCTGGTAGCCCGCGCGGTGGTGAACCCGGCGGCGGTGACGACCCTGCATCCGTCCGGTCGCGCTCTCGTGGCTACGG
>JAVRPX010000002.1:0-2987 GCA_032161985.1 Mycobacterium sp. | reverse complement strand
CCAGCACCGGATACGACTTGTCGTCGCGGTAGCGGATGTTGAACCGCGGGTCGAACTCCTTGATCCAGTTGTATTCCAGCTGCAGCGCCTCGACTTCGGTGTTCACCACCGTCCACTCGACGCTGCCGGCGGTCATCACCATCTGGCGGGTGCGCGGCGCCAGGCTGGAAATGTCAGCGAAGTAGGACGTCAGCCGGCTGCGCAGGCTCTTGGCCTTACCGACATAGATCACCCGGCCCTGCGGATCACGGAACCGGTAGACGCCCGGCTCGACGGGAATCGACCCGGGGGCAGGCCGGTACGTCGCTGGATCGGGCACGGATTCCAGGTTACTGCCGCCGTAAGACTGCCCCAATGAACTACCGTCGAGTGATGCGGATCCCGTCCTTGAGAAAGGCGGCGGCCCCGCTGGCAGGGGTCGTACTGATACTGGCCGGATGCGCCGCCCAGGAGAACGCACCGCCAACCACCGTGGCTGGCCCCTGTTCGATCATCCCGAACGGCACGCCGGCGCCGAAGACCTCGGCGGCGCCGGCCACCGGGTCGGCGACCACCTCCCGGAACATCTCCACGAACCCCGTGGTCGCCACCGGCTACCGCAAGGACATGACGGCCGTTCGGACGGCTCACTACGCGGTGGTCACCGCGAACCCCTTGGCCACCCAGGCGGCGTGCGAGGTGCTGAACCACGGCGGCACCGCGGCCGACGCGCTCGTCACCGCCCAGGCGGTGCTGGGCCTGGTGGAGCCGCAGTCCTCCGGCATCGGCGGCGGCGGGTTCCTGCTGTACTACGACGCTGCCGCGGGCTCCGTACAGGCCTACGACGGCCGCGAAGTGGCGCCGAAGGCCGCCACGGAGGACTACCTGCGCTGGATCTCCGACGCCGACCGCACCGAGCCCAAGCCCGACGCCCGTGCCTCCGGCCGGTCCATCGGCGTACCCGGCATCCTGCGGCTGCTGCAAGACGTGCACACCGAACACGGCAAGACCGCGTGGCGTGACCTGTTCACCCCCGCCGTGACGATGTCAGACGACGGCTTCGAGATCAGCCCGCGGCTGGCCGCCGCAATTGCCGACGGTGCCCCGCAGCTGAAAGTTGATCCGAACGCGTCGGCCTACCTCCTCAATCCCGACGGCGGCCCGAAGACCTCGGGAGTCCGGCTGACCAATCCGGCCTACTCAAAGACGTTGGGCGTCATCGCATCCGACCCGCAGTCGTTCTACACCGGCGACATCGCCCGCGCCATCGTGGCGGCGGCCGCCGACACCTCAGGTGGCCGCACCCCGAGCCTGATGACGCCCGAGGACCTGTCCGGCTACACCGCCAAGAAACGTGAGCCGCTCTGCGCGCCCTACCGCGACAAGGAGATCTGCGGCATGCCGCCGCCGTCGTCCGGCGGCATTGCGGTGGCGGCGACGCTTGGCATGCTCGAACATGTCCCCATGGGCGAGCACAAACCCACCGATGTCGACCTCAACGGAGGCAAACCCACGGTGATTGGTGTTCACCTGATCTCTGAGGCCGAGCGCCTGGCCTACGCCGACCGCGACAAGTACGTCGCCGACACCGATTTCGTAACGCTGCCGGGCGGATCGCCTAACACATTGCTCAACAGTGACTACCTTGCCGGCCGTGCGGCACTGATCTCCGAGCAGCACACCATGGGCACCGCGAAGCCGGGCGAGTTCGGGCCGCCGACCACACCGGCGCCGCCGCCGCCCGAACACGGCACCAGCCAGATCAGCATCGTCGACACGCAGGGCAATGCCGCCGCACTGACCACCACGGTGGAATCGGCCTTCGGGTCGTTCCACATGGTCGACGGGTTCATCCTCAACAACCAGCTCACCGACTTCTCCGCCGAGCCCGTCGGGCCCGACGGCGCACCCGTTCCCAACCGAATCCAGCCGGGCAAGCGGCCGCGCAGCACGATGGCGCCCACGCTGGTGTTCGACCAGTCCCCGGCCGGTCACGGAAAACTGTACGCGGTGGCGGGCTCACCTGGCGGCGCGGTGATCATCCAGTTCGTCGTGAAAACCGTTGTGGGAATGATCGATTGGGGCCTCGACCCTCAGCAGGCGGTCTCCGCGGTGGACTTCGGCGCCGCGAACTCGCCGAAGACGAACGTGGGCGGTGAACATCCCGCCATCGACACGTCCGACAACGGCGACCACGATCCTCTGGTGGTCGGCCTGCGCAAACTCGGGCACCAGGTCGACCTCGCCGACCAGTCCAGCGGCCTTTCGGCGATCGTGCGTGACGTAGCGGGCTGGGTGGGTGGCGCCGACCCGCGGCGCGAGGGTCTGGTCATGGGCGACACCCGGTGACAGCGGTTACGGCCCGCGTCGCGCGCCTGACCGAGTCGGACTGGCAGGTGTTCGCCGGTGTCCGGCTGCGGGCGTTGACCGATTCCCTCGGCGAGAGCGACCCGCAGTATCAGCAGGAAGCGACGTTTACCGCCGCGCAGTGGCGCCGCAGGCTGCGCGATCACGCCCAATTCGCGGCACTGATCGGCAACCGGCCGGTCGGGCTGATCGGCGCACAGCTGGAGAACGCCGAAACCGTCTACCTGTATTCGTTGTGGCTCGACCCGGCCGCCCGCGGCCACGGTCTGGCGCGGCCGCTGGTCGCCGCCGCGGTGGAGTGGGCTCGCGATCGCCGGGCGCGCACCGTCACGCTGCGCGTGGCCGCCGACAACGCGGTGGCGCGTGGCGTGTACGAAGGCCTGGGATTCACAGTCACATCGGCCGAAGTACGTGGCCCGCAAAACGAAGTCGCGATGTCCCTCAGTGTTGGTTGATGTCGGGCCGGTAGCGCGCCAGCAGCCCGCGCACGCGGTCCATTGCGTCAACGGCGCGATCCTTGTCGACGGCCTGGATCGCCATCACTGGGATGTACTCGTCGTCGGGCAGGTCCACCCTGGCCCAGCGGGCTCCGCGCGGAAAAGACACCCCTATGACGTCCGGCCACGGAATCAGCTTGTAAC
>JAVRPX010000001.1:0-5367 GCA_032161985.1 Mycobacterium sp. | reverse complement strand
AAACTCATCGCCGGTTAGCGCCGAGCGCACGCAATGCGAACCCCAGCAGCCAGTCCAGAGACTGCTGCAGGCGTTCCTCGTCACCGGGCGACTGCTCCGACATCACCCGGCTGACGACAGCACTGATGGCGATCGCGTCCTGTTCAGGGTCGGCCAGCGGGAACGAGCCGTCGTCCCTGCCGTGCCGCAGGATCTCGACCAGCGAGCGTTCGCGATCGGCGTGCGCTTGCTCGCGGGTTTCCCGGTACCCCTTGGCGACGCGCACCTCGTCGGAATCGATCACCGTCAGGTGCATCCGCATCTCCGCGTCGTGCATCCACCCGAACATGTGGCCGATCCATGCCTTGAGTTGGTCGGCGGGAGCGCCTGACGCCTCGTCGAGAATGCGGTCGAGCCGGCCTGCGAGCGCGTCGCTCTCCTGCCGCAGCATCGCAAGGAACAGCTCGTCCTTGGATTCAAAGTGGCGGTAGAACGCCCGAGTGGACACCCCTGCGCGCTGCAGGATCGCGGCAACCGGGATCGGACCGGTATGCGGCTCGTAGAGGCAACCATAGGCAGCGTCGATGATGCAGCCGCGGTCGTGGTCACTGGCGGTGTCTGGCTGCACGATCGCAAATTCTAGGGATCCCGCACACCGGCCGGGTCGAAGATCGGTGCAAATTGTCCTCTGAGTAACGTGAGGGCCTTGCGCCAGCCGAGAGGATGTCCGTGAGCACACGCAGCGAATCGCAGACCGTCAAGTTTCGCGGAGTCGACGACCTCGTCCTGGTTGCCGACGAATGGAACCGCGGTGCCCCATCTGCGGACGGGCACCCAACGGTATTGATGCTCCATGGTGGCGGACAGAACCGGTTCTCCTGGAAGAACACCGGCCAGATCCTCGCCGACGAGGGCTTCCACGTCGTCGCCCTGGACAGCCGCGGCCACGGCGACAGCGACCGCTCCCCCGATGCGACCTACACGGTGGATGCGCTGTGCGCTGACACGCTGCAGGTGCTGGACCAGATCGGGCGGCCGGTGATTTTGATCGGGGCGAGCATGGGCGGCATGACCGGCATCCTCGTCGCCGACGCCGCAGGCCCGGAGAAGGTGGCCAAGCTCGTGCTCGTCGACGTGGTGCCGCGGTACGAGAAGGACGGCAGCGCAAGGATCCGCGACTTCATGTTCAGCCATGTACACGGCTTCGAGTCATTAGACGAGGCCGCCGATGCGGTGGCCGCCTACCTGCCCCACCGGACCAAACCGCGCAGCCCGGAGGGCCTCAAGAAGAACCTGCGGCGGCGCGACGGCCGGTGGTACTGGCACTGGGATCCGAAGTTCCTGACCGCGCCTTCCGACGATGCGTTCGTGCGGCAGGAGAAGCTCGAACAGGCGGCCATCGACCTGACCATCCCCATTCTCCTGATTCGGGGCAAGCTGTCCGACGTGGTCAGCCCCGAGGGCGTCAAGGACTTTCTCGCCAAGGTGCCGCGCGCCGAGTTCGTCGAGCTGTCTGACGCGGGCCACACCGCCGCGGGTGACGACAACGACGCGTTCTCCGACGTCGTCGTGCAGTTCGTGAGCCGGTGACGGTCGGTTTCAATTTCCTTGAGGCGCCTGAGCTTCCGGCGCCTCAGGTAAGCGAGGCGCAGGCCGAGGAAATTCTGGCCACGCATTACGGGCTTCGGGCCCGCGTGACCTCGCTGGGCAGCCAGCAGGACAAGAATTTCGTGGTCACCGCTCCTGACGACGAAATCGTCGGGGTGCTCAAGATCGCCAATCCGGCGTTCAATGCAACCGAAATCGAGGCGCAGGACCTGGCGGCCGACCGGATCGCCGAGGCTGAGCCGTCGTTACGCGTCGCGGTGCCACTGCCGAACCGCGCGGGCCAAAAGTGCACGACCATCACCGGATTGGTGGACGGGACCGCATATGTGCGGCTGCTGCGATACCTGCCCGGCGGAACACTGGCCGAGTCGGCTTACGTTTCGCCGTCGGCCGTTGCGGGTCTGGGCGAGGTGGCCGGGCGGGTCAGCCGGGCGCTCGCGGGCTACGGCCATCCCGGGCTTGACCGCGTCCTGCAGTGGGACCTGCGTTACGGCGCCGACGTGGTGGCAGCGCTGATTTCGCATGTCGCTGACCCGTCGGACCGCGGTCGGCTCGAAGCCGTAACAGGTGACGCATGGTCGCGCGTTGCACCTCTTGCCGACGAGTTGCCCAGGCAGGCGGCGCATCTTGACCTCACTGACGCGAATATCGTCGTGTCACGCTCGGCCGGTGGCGCACCGCATCCGGATGGGGTCATCGACTTCGGTGACCTCACCGACAGCTGGGCCGTGTCCGAACTGGCGATCACGGTGTCGTCAGTGCTCGGCCACCCCGGTACCGAACCGACCTCGATCCTTCCTGCAGTGCGGGCTTTCCACACCGTCCGGCCGCTGACCGCGGTTGAAGTCGAAGGGCTGTGGCCGCTGCTGGTATTGCGCGCCGCGGTGCTCATCGTCAGCGGTGCACAGCAGAGATTGTTGGACCCCGACAACCCATACCTAGCCAACCAGTCCGGTGCCGAGCGGCGAATGTTCGACCAGGCCACCTCGATTCCGATCGACGTGATGACCGAGGTCATCAAGGCCGACCTCGGACTGGGCGCGCGACACGCGGCCGTGGCCGTCTCGACGCCCTTGGCCGATGCTGGGTCGGTGGTAACGCTCGACCTGTCGACCACCTCCGACGCCTACGACGCCGCATTCGAACTCGACGGTACGCTGCGGCCCGGCTTTGAGGACGAATTAGCCAGGGCGGCAGTACGAAACGGCGCACGCCTCGTCGTCACGCAGCACGGCCAGCCCCGGCTGAGCCGGTCCACAAAGCTCAGCCAGGACAGCCCCGACGTCGTGCCAACGGGCATCGGCCTGTGGGCGGCGTCGAGCACCCGACTCGTTGCGCCGTGGGACGGCCAGATCGTCGGGGACGGACTCACGCTGCGCGGCGCCGATTACGAGCTGATGTTGATCGGGGCGACCGCCGTCGCGTCGGGCAGCGTCGCCGCCGGGCAGGCATTGGCGGACGCACCTTCGGAGCAATGGGTCGAAATCAGCGTCCGGCCGGTCGGCGCACCTGCGGCGCCGTTGTTCACCCGGTTCGAGATCGCGCCCGGCTGGCTGGCGCTGACCCGTGATCCGCGACCGCTGTTCGGGCTGGCCGCCGTGGAAGAGCCGGACGCGAGCGATCTGTTGTCGCGGCGCGACGCGAGTTTTGCTCCCGTGCAAGAGTTTTACTACCGCAAACCGCCGCAGATCGAGCGGGGCAGGCGGCATTACTTGATGTCGACCGACGGTCGCACCTACCTCGACATGGTCAACAACGTGACGGTGCTGGGTCATGCGCACCCGCGGATCGCCGACACCGCTGCCAGGCAGCTGCGCAAGCTCAACACGAATTCACGGTTCAACTATGCGGCGGTGGTCGACTTCAGCGAGCGACTCGCCGCCCTGCTGCCTCACCCGCTGGACACGGTCTTTCTGGTCAACTCCGGCTCGGAGGCAAGCGATCTGGCGATCCGGCTCGCGACGGCCGCGACGGGCCGGCGCGACGTGGTCGCGGTCCGCGAGGCCTATCACGGCTGGACGTTCGGCACGGATGCGGTGTCCACGTCGACCGCCGACAATCCCAATGCCATCGCCACTCGGCCGGATTGGGTCCACACAGTCGAATCGCCCAACAGCTTCCGCGGCACGTACCGCGGTGCCGACGCTGCGAAATACGCCGCAGAGGCGATGCAGCAGATCGAACAGCTGGTGGCCGACGGCCGTGCACCCGCGGCGTTCATCTGCGAGAGCGTGTACGGCAATGCGGGTGGCATGGCGCTGCCGGATGGCTACCTGCAGCAGGTGTATGCGGCGGTGCGGGCGGCAGGCGGTCTCGCGATCTCCGACGAGGTGCAGGTCGGGTATGGCCGTCTCGGCCACTGGTTCTGGGGCTTCATGCAGCAGGACGCGGTTCCCGACATCGTCTCGATCGCCAAGTCGACAGGCAACGGCTATCCGCTCGGCGCGGTGATCAGCAGCCGCGCGGTCGCCGACGGGTTCCGCTCACAGGGCTATTTCTTCTCGTCGACCGGCGGCAGTCCGCTGTCGTGCGCGATCGGGATGACGGTCCTCGACGTGCTGCGTGACGAAGGGCTGCAGGAGAACGCGGCGCGCGTCGGTGCCCATTTGAAGGCGAGACTGCAAGCGCTGCAGGGCAAGCACCCGATCATCGGCACCGTACACGGAATCGGGCTCTACCTCGGCGTCGAAATGGTGCGCGACCTAGAGACTTTGGAACCTGCGGCCGAGGAGACGTCGGCGATCTGCGACCGCATGCTCGAGCTCGGGGTGGTCATCCAGCCCACCGGTGACCACATGAACATCCTGAAAACCAAGCCGCCCTTGTGCATCGATGTCGAGGCGGCGGACTTCTATGTCGACACGCTGGACCGGGTGCTGACCGAGGGCTGGTAACGCGCGCTGGATCCAATACAGTCCGCGGGTGCTATCGCCGAGATCGACGCCAGAGCTGTGGAGAGCCCGTTATCGGCGCTCGCGACAGCCCTGTGTAGAAGTGGACGCTAAGCGTTCGGGATCGATAGTTTGGCCAGATTCGCGTCTAGCCGAAGAACGCCAAGGCCCGGTCGATCACGACCTGGGGCTTCTCGTCGGCGATGAAATGCGAAGCGATACCGCATCCACGGACGGTTCATCGGGTCGGGCATCGCGCTGGCCATCGCGTTCGGATTCGCCGCGGTGACGGTGTGGACGAGCGGTGATGCGATCGTCGCCGCCGGACACCGGCTGCTCGGTACGCCGGAGAACGACGCGGTGCACGCGATCGCATACGCCGGTGTGGCGGCGCTGATGGTGACGGTTGCGCTGTACGGCCACGCGACCATCGTCGCGATGCAGAAGGTCGTTGTGCCCGTCGTCGGTGCGCTGATGATCCTTGGCGTGTACGCGTTCGCAGACGGGTTCAACCCCGGTGCGTCAAGCGGCGAATACATGCTCGGTGGCTCCTGGCAGACGTGGGCGCTGTCGGCCGTGCTGTTCGCGGCGGCGCCGATCTCATACGGGCCGGGTGCCGCTCATCCCGGTCATTGGCTTCCAGGTATGGGCCCGCTGGGCGGTCCGATACTCATCGGCCGCTGTCGGTCCCCCTGGGGCAGGGTGCGCTGTTGTGCGCACCCTGCCCGCAGTTGGATGGTGCCGGGCGCGGTTTGGATCCGGCGGAGTTCAGCGATTCAGTTGCTTCATCGCTTCGACCAGCTGCGGGTCGTCAGACTGGAGGCGGCCGGCGAACCCGGCGTTCTCCAGCGGGTAGTGGTTCATCAGGATTAGCGTCTCGGCGGTGTTG